>JAFSXC010000113.1 GCA_017450105.1 Lachnospiraceae bacterium
AGAGTGTTTTCCGAGGACGTTCTGTCCCGGAAAATACTCTGCCGCATGAGCGTCGGCGCAGCAATCCACAGCCTTCTTCCAAATCAAAGAAAATCCATAAGACTCATCTGATTCGTCTCCGGCAGATCCTGAAAGATCCCCATCTCATGCATCCGGTCAATAACCGTCTGAGTCACCTTCGTCCGGTTCTTGAAATCCTGGCGTGACAAAAACGGTCCGTCCTTCAAAGCAAACGCCACCGACGCCGCCGCCTCGCTTCCCATCTTGTCAATAGAGGAAAACGAGGGCATGATCTTCCCGTCCACGATCTTAAAGAACCGCGGGTTTGCCTGGTAAAGATCGATCGGTGTAAAGGAAAAGCCGCGGGCGTACATTTCTTCGACGATACGTAAAACGTAAAGCGTATCCTTCTCCTTCGCGGAGAGCTTATCCTCTCTGCTCCGGAAATCCTTCAGCGCCGCCTTCAGCGTTTCCTCCCCCTGACACATGAGCTCATAGGAGAACGCGTCCGCGCGGATCGAGAAGTAGGCCGCGTAATAGGCCAGCGGATAGTAGACCTTACACCAGGCGATGCGCCAGGCCATCATGACATAGGCCGCGGCATGCGCCTTCGGGAACATGTATTTGATCCGTTCGCAGGACCAGATGTACCAGTCGGGTACGTCGTGGGAAAGGAGCTCGGCCTTCCACTCCTCCCATTCCGGGCACTTCCCCTTGGCTACCTTCCCCTTACGCACATTTTCCATGATCTTAAAGGCCGTTTCGCTCTCGATCCCCTTCGAGATCAGGTAGGTCATGATATCGTCCCGGGTACAGATGGCCGTAGAGATCGTGGCCTTGCCCGAGCGGATCAGCTCCTGCGCGTTTCCGAGCCAAACATCGGTACCGTGGGCAAGACCGGCGATCCGGATCAGATCCGAAAACTCCTGTGGCTTCGTATCGATCAGCATCTCCATCGCGAAGTCCGTGCCGAATTCGGGGATCCCGAGAGCTCCGAGCTTCACCCCTCCGATGTCTGAGGGTTCGATTCCGAGAGCCTCCGTATTTTTAAACAGAGACATGACCTTCGGATCATCCAGAGGGATTTCCCTGGCATTGATCCCGGTAAGCTCCTCCAGACATTTGATCATCGTGGGATCGTCGTGGCCCAGGATATCCAGCTTCAGGAGGTTGTGCTCGATGGAATGGTAATCAAAATGGGTCGTGATGGAATCGGCGTCCTCCTTGTTGGCCGGCTTCTGGATCGGTGTAAAGCTGTCGATCTCCTCGCCCACCGGGAGCACGATGATCCCGCCGGGATGCTGGCCCGTGGATTTCCGGATTCCGACGCAGCCCAGAAGGAGCCGTTCGATCTCGCATTTCCGCTTTTCGATCCCCCGGTCCTCGTAATAGTTTTTGACATAGCCGAAGGCCGTCTTTTCCGCGACGCCGGTAATGGTGCCGGCGCGGTAGGTCTGTCCGCGGCCGAAGATGACCTCGGTATAGGCATGGGCCTTGGACTGGTAGTCTCCGGAGAAGTTCAGGTCGATATCCGGCTCCTTGTTGCCCTTGAACCCGAGGAAGGTTTCAAAGGGGATATCAAAGCCGTCCTTTTTCAGTTTTGTACCGCATTTCGGGCACAGCCTGTCCGGCATATCGCAGCCGCTCCGTCCCGCGAACGCCTTCACCTCCTCGGAATCGAAATCCGAGTAATGGCAGTTCGGGCAAAGGTAATGGGCGTGCAGCGGATTTACCTCCGTAATTCCCGCCATCGTCGCGGCCAGAGATGATCCGACCGAGCCCCGGGAGCCCACGAGATAGCCGTCCTCGTTGGACTTCCAGACCAGCTTCTGGGCAATAATATACATCACGGCGTAGCCGTTTCCGATAATGGAGGAAAGCTCCCGGTCCAGTCTGGCCTTTACCACCGGCGGCAGCGGATCCCCGTAGATTTCCCGCGCCCTCGTCTCACAGATCTGACGGAGCGTCACATCCGAATTTTCGATCACCGGCGGACACTTGTCCGGGCGCACGGGATCGATCCGTTCGCACATATCGGCGATCCGGTTTGTATTCTCCACAACGATCTCATAGGCCTTGTCCGCTCCGAGATAGGCAAATTCCTCGAGCATCTCCTCGGTGGTATGCAGGAAGAGAGGAGGCTGGTTCTCCGCGTCCTCGTAGCCGTTGCCGGACTGGATAATGGTCCGGTAGATCTCATCCTCGGGGTTTAAAAAATGCATATCCGAGGTGGCGACAACGGGCTTATGAAGCTCCTCTGCAAGCTCCACGATCCGGCGGTTGATCGCCCTTAAATCCTCCTCGTTTTCAATATCAAAGTTTTCATTCCCGATCAGAAAACGATTGTTTCCGACCGGCTGGATCTCGAGATAGTCGTAAAAGCCGGCAATCTTATGGATCCTTTCCGCGCTTTCATGATTCAGTATCGCCTGGTACAGCTCTCCCGCCTCACAGGCCGAGCCGATGATCAGGCCCTCACGGAGCCGCGAGAGCTCGCTCTTTGGGATCAGCGGCTTCCGGTAAAAGTATTTCAGATGCGACATCGAGATCAGGCGATAGAGATTCACCCGGCCGATGTCGTTTTTCGCAAGCAGGATAATGTGGCGCGGACGGTATTTTTTCAGCTCCTTCCGGTCATGGATCTCCTGCTCTCCCAGGGGGCAGTCCGCATCGTCGGCCAGATACCCCTCCACCCCGTAGATCAGCTTGAAGTCCTTTCCCTTCGGCAGCGCATGAAAGCCCTCCGTAAACGCCTGCACAACGCCGTGATCCGTGATCGCAAGGGCCTTGTGGCCCCAGGAGACGGCCTGCGCGATAATGTCCTTTATGTCGCTTACCGCATCCATGTCGCTCATCTTGGTATGAAGATGCAGCTCCACCCGCTTTACCTTGGCATTGTCCATCCGGGAGGTAAAGAAGTTCTCCTGTTTTTTGATCCCGATAATGCCGGAAAGAGAAAGCTCCTTCGTAAACAGATCCACCTGGGGCAGACCCTTTACCTTCAGGAAGCCGGCATCCTCAATCGCCTTCCCGAAGGCCGCTCCCTCCTCCTTCGGAAGGAACACCTTGCCCTCGATCGTGTCGGTCTTATCCGTCAGCCGGAAGATACAGATAACCTTGTCGCCCTTTTTCAGCTCCCGGACCGTCACCGAAAGCACCTTCCCCCGGACGACCACCGCGTCCTGCATACTGACCAGGCTTTCGATCGGTACGCTTTCCTCATCAAAGTCCCGGCCGTATAAAACATCCGGGTTTTTCTTCTTTCCTTTTTTCGCCCTCGGAGCCGGTTTTTCCTCCGCCGGCACTTCCTCCTTCGGCTCCGGCTTTTTCTCCGCCCTAAGCGAAACCGTCACCGTTTCCACGGAGCTTCGTTCTATGCGCCCCTTCGCCTCCGTAAGCTCATAGGTAATCTCGCTCCGGATATGAAGCCGTTCCTCGGCAACGCGCTTTAAGAGGAGGATGAGCTCCTCCGCCAGCTCCCGCGCCAGCAAAGAATCCGGGATTTTTAAGAGAAGACCGTCCTCCTCCGTAAAAATTAGCTTTGCCGTATGGTAAAGCTCGTAAAGCAGGAGGTCGTTCTTTTTCAGCTCCCATTCAAAGCTGTCCCGGTATTCTGAAAAAAGCTCCTGAAACGGCGGCACCTCCCTCAGGCAGAAGTCCAGAATGATATGTACCTCCGAGCTGTCTCCGGGCAAAAGAGAGGTCCGAAGGATATCCTCCGCCGAGGCGGTTTTTCTGGCATGGATCAGGTGCGGCGACCGGGCATAGACCTTCAGTCTCCTGTGCTCCTTATTCAGAGATACCTTTTCCACCACCACATCCTGAAAAACAGGCCTTAATTCCTCCTTCCACGGGAGGTTCGGAAATACCTCAAAAAACCCCTTGCTCATAGATAGTTTTTCAGCTCCCCCATCAGCTCTTCCACCAAACTCTCCTCCGGGACCTTCCTCAGGATCTCTCCCTTCTTCAGGAGCAGTCCCACGCCTTTTCCTCCGCATATCGCAAGGTCTGCGTCCTTTGCCTCCCCGGGCCCGTTCACAACGCAGCCCATGACCGCCACCTTAAGCTGCAGCGGCAGGTCCTCCGTTCTCCTGGTCACCTCCTCGGCCAGCGGGATCAGATCGATCTCCGTCCGTCCGCAGGTGGGGCAGCTTACGACCTCGACCCCGTCCTTCCGAAGTCCCAGCGTCCTTAAAATCTGTCTTGCCACCCTTATCTCCAATACCGGGTCCGCGCTTAAGGATACGCGGATCGTATCCCCGATTCCCTTCGACAAGATCTTTGTCAGACCGATCGCGGATTTCACACTCCCGTACAGCGCCGTTCCCGCCTCGGTGATCCCGACATGCAGCGGGTGATCCGTTCTTTCGGAAAGCGAAAGATGCGCTTCCTCCGCGACCTCCACATCCGAGGCCTTGATGCTTAAGACCAGATTGTCATATCCGAGGTCCTCGATCAGCGCCGCGTTCCGAAGGCAGCTCTCCACCAGGGCCTTTGGTGTCGCTCCCCCCTCCTTCATCCGAAGCTCCTTTTCCAGAGACCCCGCGTTGACCCCGACACGGATCGGTACGTTTCTCTCCTTCGCCGCCCTTACGACCTCCGCAACACGGCTTTTCTCCCCGATGTTCCCGGGGTTGATCCGGATCTTATCCGCCCCGTTTTCGATCGCGCTTATGGCCAGCCGGTAGTCGAAATGGATATCGGCGATCAGCGGGATATGGATTCGTTTTTTTATCTCTCCGAAGGCCTCTGCCGCTTCCTCGTTGTTGACCGTGCTGCGGATGAGCTCGCACCCCGCCTGTTCGAGGGACAGGATCTGATCTACGGTCGCATCGACATCCTTCGTTTTTGTATTTGTCATGGACTGGATCCGGATCGGAAGGCCTCCCCCGATCTCCACGTCCCCGATTCTGACAAGCCTTGTTTTCCTGCGCTCCATCCGATCAAAGCCCTCCCGTTACGATCTTTCGGATATCATTAAAGAGAACCACGCCCATCAGCACCAGCAGAATTACCACGCCGATGATGTTGATGATGCCCTCCTTCTCCGGCGGGATCTTTTTCCGGATGATGAGCTCCACAAGAAGAAAGAGCAGGCGCCCGCCATCCAGACCCGGGATCGGCAGCAGATTCATGACCGCCAGGTTTGCCGACAGCAGGACGATCATATTCAGCATATTCACAAGCACCGCGAAGGCCCCGCCGTTTTCCAGGCTCTCGTTATAGGTATCTCCGACGACCTTAACGATCCCGACGGGTCCTGACAGGTCGTTCAGCGAGAATTTCCCCTGCACCAGCATCTTCAGACTGGACAGCACGGTCCAGACCTGATACCCCACCTCATGGAACGAGTATTCCAGGGTCTTTAAGGGCCCGAGCTTTTCATATTTTTCCTCGTAATAAATCCCGATCAGGGATCTCCCGTCCTCCGGGTTCTCCTGGGGCGAGATCAGGGTTTGGTACCTTTCCCCGTCCCGCTCATAGGTCACCTCGATATCCTCGCCGGAATGGAGCCGTAAATAGACCGGGATTTCCCGGTAGAAATGGATGTTCATTCCATTCAGCTTGACGATCTCATCTCCGCTCTGCATTCCCGCGGCCTCGGCCGGATACCCCTCCATGACCCCGGAGATCATCGGGCGGTCCACTCCCGTCAGAGACAGAAGGATGATGGAGACGATGAAGGCCATAATCAGGTTAAAAAAGGGGCCGGCGAAAACGATCAGCGCCCGCTGCCAGAGCTTCTTGTTGGTAAAGGCCCGTTCATTCTCGCTGGCCGAATCCTCGCCCTCCATCGCGCAGGCGCCGCCGAAGGGAAGGAGGTGGATCGAGAACATGGTCTCCCCCCTTTGTACTCCCACAAGCCTCGGTCCGAGACCGATCATAAATTCATTGACCTGCACATGGTTGAGCTTCGCCAGAATAAAATGTCCGAATTCGTGCCAGACCACAATGAGGCCGAAGATCAGAATGGCAATTACGATTCCCATTGTTTTCTCCTCTGAAAATGTCAGTCAGTGACTGTCTTTCTTTGTCCGGATGCGCATCCCGCAAGGAATTCAGCTCCGTCCCTCCAAAAATTCTCTCGTTTCCCTTTCGGTTTCCAAAATATCCGAAAGCGCCGCTTCCGGGCGGAATCTGACCCCGTCCATGGCGCTTCGGATCATCTCACAAATCGCCGGAAACGAAATCCTTTTCTCCAGAAACAGCCCCACCGCATATTCATTCGCGGCATTTAAGATGGTCGGCAGATTTCCCTTTCGTTCTGCCGCCTCCCGCGCAAAGGAAAGCGCCGGAAACGTCTTCTCATCCGGCACACCGAAGGTCAGATCGGTAAGCGCCGCAAAGTCCAGCCGGTCGCCGGAAAGGGTCCGTCTCTTCGGATAATACAGGGCATACTGGATCGGCAGCCGCATATCCGGCGTCCCGAGCTGCGCCATAACCGCCCCGTCCTCAAACTCCACCATCGAGTGGATTATGCTCTTCGGCTGGATCACGACCTGGATCTGACGAACATCTACGGAAAACAGATGCGTCGCCTCCAGAACCTCCAGCCCCTTATTCACCATCGTCGCAGAGTCCACCGTTATCTTTCTTCCCATCGACCAATTCGGGTGCTTCAGCGCATCCTCGAGCGTTACGGTCCTTAAGTCCTCCTTCGTCTTCCCGTAAAACGGACCGCCGGAGGCCGTAAGCAGGATTTTCGCGATCCGGTTTTCTTCGTTTCCCTGGAGGCATTGAAAGATCGCGCTGTGCTCCGAATCCACGGGCAGGATCTTTACTCCCCTGTCCTTTGCAAGCGGCATGATAAGATGGCCCGCACACACAAGCGTTTCCTTGTTCGCAAGAGCAATATCCTTACCCGCTTTGACCGCCTCGATCGTGGGCTCCACCCCCACCATACCGACCACTGCCGTCAGCACCATTTCGGCGTCTGCAGCCGCCGCGCTTTCGATCAGGCCCTCTTTTCCCACGCAAATGGAAAACGAAGGCAGATCCCTCGTTTTCTCTCTTAAATCCTTTGCTTTTTTCTCATCCCCGACGCAGACCGTTTTCGGCGAAAACTCCCGGATCTGCTTCTCAAGGAGATCGATATTTCCCTGACAGGTCAGGGTCTCAACCTCTATGTCCTTATGCTCCCGGATCACCGCCAGGGCTTGGGTTCCGATCGAACCCGTCGATCCGAGAATAGCCAGCTTTCTCATACTCTCCTCTGTAAATGCCGGATCCTGTCCGGCTTCATCCGTTCGTCTCCAAATCCCGTAAGCGGCAAAGGAACGCCCGCTGACGGTCTTCAGCCTCCCACCAATTCCAGAACAATATATGCATAGTAGATTACCGGCGCCGTAAAGAGCACCGAATCAAACCGGTCCAGGACCCCGCCGTGGCCCGGGATCAGCTTCCCGTAATCCTTGATCTCATACGACCGCTTCAAGGCAGAGGCAAAAAGATCCCCGACGATCGAAACCAGACTGGCCACCGCCCCGAAAACAGCGAACAAAACAATATCCACCGGTCCAAGCGAAAGCTGCGAACGGAAGATAAAGCAGAACAGGGCCGTAAGGGCCGCCGCTCCGACAACGCCTCCGACCGCCCCCTCCCAGGTCTTTTTCGGGGACAGAACCGGCGCCATCTTATGCTTCCCGAAGAGCTTTCCCGCGCAATAGGCCGTCGTATCTGCGCCCCAGGAGGTCAGAAAGATCAACCAGACCAGAAGCTCCCCGCGGAAGAGATCCCGCACCCGGTACAGGAAGGAAAACAGGACCGCCACATAAAAGAAGGCGATCACAGCGATCATCAGATCCTGCGCCGAATACCGGTTCCAGGAAAACACAAAGACCGCCGCCAGAATCAGGAAGGCCGCTGAAAGCATCACAACAACGAAGAAATCCCGCGCCGCCGGCAGAAAATAAAAGCCCGTATAAAAGAGAACGGTCATCAGATAGACAACGACCGCCAGCCGGCTTTTATTGAGCTTCCGGATCCTGAGCAGCTCCATCTCCCCGATCAGGGACAAAGCACAGAGCACCGCCAGAAGCACCGGCCCGCCGAGCCAGATAAAAAGAATGGCCAGCGCGACAAGAACAATCCCGCTGATGAGTCTGGTTCTAAACACCTCCGTACCTCCGATCTCTTCTATCGTATTCCTCTACGGCCTTTTTCAGCTCCTCCGGCGAAAAGTCCGGCCAGTGGACATCCGTAAAGTAAAGCTCCGCATAAGCAAGCTGCCACATCATGAAATTGGACAGCCGCATTTCCCCCGAGGTACGGATACAAAGATCCGGATCCGGAAGGTCTGCCGTATCCAGATAAGGCTGCAGAGAATCCTCCGTCAGCTCCTCAAGCCGCCCGGCCTCTCCGAATTTTTTCACAGCCCTGATCAGCTCCGCCCGGCCTCCGTAATTTACGGCGATCGTCAGCTGCAGCCCCGTAAACTCCTTCGTCGTCTCCTCCGCACTTGTAATAGCGGCCAGAAGCTCCTTCGGCAGAATCGACCGGTCCCCGATCACACGGATCCGCATATGATCCTTTACCGCGTTCTTTTCGCAGTATTTCATATACTCGGTAATGAGGCGCATCAATATCTTCACCTCGTGCTCCGGCCGTGTCCAGTTCTCCGTAGAGAAGGCGTACATGGTCAGATATTTAATTCCAAGCGCATCCGCGGCCCGGCAGATCACCTCCACATTCTCGGCTCCCGCCTTGTGTCCGTAGGCCCTCGGCTTATTCCTCGCCGCCGCCCATCTGCCGTTTCCGTCCAAAATGATCGCTACATGTTGTGGTATCTTCATAATGAATTATCTTATACTATTCCCCTGATAATTACAAGTGCCGCACTTTTCACAGCTTGGCTGTTACTGTTCACCCCTACTTCTTCGGCAGCCGAATAAGAATCTCCTGAGCAAGGACCCCGACGAGAAAGCCGGCCCCTGCTCCGAAGAACAGCAAAACAGGCAGATAATAGAGGAGGTTAAAGCTCGGGATAAAGAGAAAGGCTATCAGGAGCTGTCCCAGATTATGAAGAACACCCCCGAACGTACTGACCGGAAGGATCCCGAGCCTCTGCGTTTTTTTCAGTGCACACATCCCGAGAAAGCTGAAGGAGCCCCCCACG
>JAFSXC010000114.1 GCA_017450105.1 Lachnospiraceae bacterium
ATGGCGGGTCAGAATCTGGACGAGAGCATTTTAGACAGCGAGGGGCTGACCGCCGGCTTATGTCTTGCCTCTCTGGACGAACAGAAGAAGCCGGTGGCCTGTATTCTCGGCCGGGTACATAAGAAGGAGATCGCAATTCTTTATCTGGTCAATTTTTCAAAGGACCCGATGATGCTTACGGAGCTTCTGCGGGCCTTCCGGGATGCGGTCATGGAGGTAAGCTACCGGGACAGTGAGCTCATTTTTGTTACAATGGATGACAAAATGAAGAGGTTCGCAGAAATGCTTCTGGAGGATAAAGAAGCCCTGGTATGGGAAGGAAAAGTGATAAGTGCGATAAGGATGATTCCGGAGGAAGATGACAATGGAAAATGAAACAGAACTGAGAATTAAGGAAAAACAGAATCCGATACCCTATGAGTCCCGGCTCGTTGAGGACCTTGAGAAACGTGCCGCGATCGGAAAAATGGAGCAGACCCTCCAAAATGACAGGCGCCTTCGGGGGGCGTTCGCTTTTAAACGCCATACCGATGACGTGGATGCGAACATTCAGGCGCTGAAGGAACGGACCAGGACGGATAGCCTCGGAGCTTATCTGGAGAAGAAGACCCATGTGAATCTGGAGTCCTCCGGCTGGCTTTCGCAGCAGAAATTCCCGACGGAGGAGGATTTGAACAAGGAGATGGATCAGGCGGCCGAGACGGTCTTCGGAACCGCCAATGTCAGTCTGTCCCAGAGAACCAAACGGGGAAAGAAGTTTAAGGAAAAGGCGAAGCTGCAGGCGAAGATGATGAATCAGATGAACGACTTCGTCTGGAAGCGGGATGCGGCCATGGATGCGGCGCTTTTGGTGGGGAAGAACCTCTTCCTCGGGAAGGACGAGACCATACAGAACGACACCGAGGGAGAGCGAGATGTATTCGGACGCAATAAGACCGCCTTTTCCTTCTTCCATCAGATCAGCGGGAACATGGAGAGAAACGAGCGCTTCGGGACCATGGCGAAGGACATGGCCATGTTTTCTCTTTTCCGGGAAGCAGAAGAAAACTGGTCGAGGGAGGACTATCTGAAAAAGGCAAAGGATACAGCCCTCCTTCTTTCGAACATGTACAACAAAAAGGAGACGTACCGGGAGGAAGCGGTAAAGATCTTAAGGGACCTGAAGGAACTGGATCTTTCTCAGTTTGAATATGCCTCCAATGAGGAGTTTGCCCAGGGAGAGGGCGCCCGGTCCTTCTCGAGAAGATTTGCCGCGCTCCGGATGTATTCCCATGGGATCACGCTTCTGGAGGAGGTAAAGGACGTTCCCGAGATCGCGGAGCAATATGATTTTCTGCGCAAAAAAGCAGAGCTTATCCGGGAGATCGCTGAGGATTATGAAAGCCGCGCGCTTCTGATCCAGTCTCCTTATTTTGCGCTTCTGGCATCGAAGGATTTTGACAGTATTCCTACGGAGGAGCTGGAAAAGCGAAGGGATATCACAGACGATGAAGCGGCAAAGCTCTATCTGACCGAGGTGATCCATCAGAGACGGCGGAAGGGCTTCGGCAGGGGAAGGAAGACGGATGAGCTTTTGGCCCGGCCGCTGGAAAAGCGCGAAGAAACGACAAAACAAACGGTTGAGGAACGGACCGTAGAGACCTGGAAGACCCACGAGGACAGGGCGAAGGAGCTGTTTGAAAGCAAAAAGACCTTTGGGGACAGCTCTCTTATGAAGGCCGTAAAAGAGAACGTGGGCAAGGTGGAAGCACAGCTCCTGGAACGGGTGAATAAGGACAATTACCGGGGGAAATTCGGAGAAGCTCTTTTGGCCTATCAAAAAGCGATCGAAAGCTGCGACCGGTATCTTGAAGAGCGCACGTCCGATTCCGAAACCGCGGCAAAGCGGAGACGGCTTGTGATCGAAAACCGGGACCAGATGCTTTCGGATATGGAGACCCTGGCCTCGGCGGAGGAGCTGGTAAACAACGGGCAGATCGATGTGGATGCCACAGACCTGCCGCTGAACTTTATTCTGTCCAGCGCAGCCGTATTGCTCCTTCCGGGGGTGGAGACTGCGAAGCGTGAGGAGAAAACCGGATCGCAGAAGGAAAATCTTATCCCGCTGTCCGAGGCCCAGGGCTTTACCGGGCTGAACCTTCTTTTCCGGCCGGATACGAAAACCGTAAGGAAGGAGGAGGAAGCAAAACGCTATGCCGATGAGATCGGAAAGCTTCGCCGCTTTCTGAAGGAGCTTTCTTTGGAGAAGGGAAGAGTCTCCTCGTCCTATACAAGGGTGTTCGGCAGGCAGCTTCTGGTTACGAAGGATGCGTCGGGCGGCGTTACCTTACGTACCGGGGATCAGAGGGTAAGCTTAAAGGAGAGCCTTTCCGACCTTATTCACCTTCTGGATACCAAGATGATCGAGGAGCAGGCCATTCTGAACCCGGAGGACATCAAGGATGTGATCTGGGATCAGGACATTACAATCGAATTTTTGCTGAATGACGATGAGGAGAAATCCGTAAAGCATATCCTTAGGGATATGGGAGATGTCCAGAGAACCTCGAAAAATCTGGCCCGGTTTTTAGAGCTGAAGACCGGAAAGAGCACGGTATTTTTCTCCAATCTGGAGCCGGCGTATTTACGCTGGATCGCTTTAGACATCGTACGCGGTGTCGATATGGAGGTGGTCATCAAGCAGCTGGAACGCGTTTCTGCGGCTGTAAACAGAGAAGAGAGGACCATCAATACCAGAGAGACGCTGCAGCTCATCAAAGAGGCAGAGAAGAAAAAAGAGGAGATAGACGAAAAAATCGTCTATCGGACAAAGATGGAGCAGGAGGAACGAAAGGGATGGCAGCCTGAGGAACAGGAGACGATCCATTTTCTGTCCGATCTATTCTTTTCCCGGGAAACCTGGAAGGCGGATGAGAGCGTAAATGACCCCGGAGAACGGCTGCGGCTCATGCTGGATTCGCATCTGGACGTATTCACACGCTTTGTTATGGACACGAAAGACGTAAAAAAGATCGGCCTTTTGCCCACCGTCATCGGAAAGCTCCCGACCGACGTGGGAAAGGTGATGACTCCGGTTCTGTTCCTCGTCAACAATCTGATCCTGGAGGCCGGAAAGCTGGCGGGAACTACGGCCGATGAAAAGCAGCTCAAAGCGAGGCTGAAGGAGCTGATCGACCAGAAGAACGAGGGCCTTATGAACTTGCTGAAGTCCACGGACGGCATTCTCGGGAATGTGGTGGAGCAGATCATGGGGCAGATCCAGGATCAGATCAATACCCATGCGGACCACCTTTTCGGTAATGAAGAGAATACGGCGGAAAACGAAGACGGCGTAGAGATCATCACGCCGGAAGCCATAAGGGAGGCTGCAGAGCGGAAAAAGGAAGCGAAGAAGCCCAAAACCAAAGAGGATATCGTAAAGGAGGGGGAGGAAAAGCTGAAGAGCATGATGGAGGATTCCATCAAAGGAAATTCCGGCCAGGGTCTTTTTATCAAGCTCATCTTCAAGGATTATTTTAAGCGATCCTCTATGATGGATAAGCGCAGTATGCTCGCCTCCGCGATCCGGAACGCTGCGGTAAAGGAGGAGCAGATCCTTGTGCCGGAGGAAGCCGGGGAGGAGGAACGGCTTCTGGCACAAAAGATAAATGAAGACATAGAGAAACAGGAGCAGGGCGACTTTTTGGGCGGGATCCTGAAGGGTGCCGGCCCACTCTTCCAGAAAATCCTGCAGGGACTTCCTACGGATGGCGTGGAGGAACACATCCGGGCCGCGCTGGAGGACATGAAATCAAAGCTTGCTCCGATCCCCGAGGAGATTGTGAAGGCCCAGCTCTTCGGTATGGTCGAGCGGTCCGGCGGAAGGATTACAAGGATCGAGGTGGAGAAGGCCCTTGGCGCCGCTTCGGTGGGACAGACCTTCCTTTGCAAAATGTACGGTCCCGACCTCCCCGAGGAAGGACGGGACGTGGTGGTAAAGCTTTTAAAGCCGGATGTCCGGAACCGTATGATGCGGGAGAAGCAGATCCTTCTGGACTGCGCGAGACGTACAGACACCTCCGGCGGTATGGAGGCGACCTTCCTCGGCCAGCTCTCCCGGATTGAGGAGGAGCTGGATCTGACCATTGAAGCCAGAAACGTGAATCTGGGAAAGATCTACGATAAGTCCGTGATCGAGGGACAGGATTCGGACGGCGTACGCTCCATGAAGCTCGAGACCCTGGTCGATCCGACCGTGAACGCGATGATGCTGGAAATGGCGCCGGGGATCACCGTGGACCGGTATAAAAAGGAGCTGATCCAAAAGAGAGAGGAAAGAGAAAAGGAATTTGAACGAAGACCGGAGGAGATCGCGGATATCAAAAAGCTGAAGGCGCCGACGGAGCCGAAATGTAAACGAAACGGTAAGGACCTGACCTTCCGGCAGCTCAGAAAGCTCCTGGCAGACGTTTCCGCCAAGATCATCTCAAAGGAGGAGCTTACGAACCTCGAGCCGGATCTGGAGGAGCTTCAGAGGCAGATGACAGAGTATAACAGGGAGCTCGGGATATACAACGTCGAAGCCACCAATCTCCCCGGGGAAGCGCAGAGAAATTATCATCTGAGACTTCTGGAGCTTCGAAAGGATATTTTAAAGGACTTAACCCAGCTCGAAAAACGGGAAGCCTTTCTGGCAAAGCTTGCAAAAAAATGGGTCACCGAGGGGATCTTTGGGGAAGGCTTTTATCACGGGGATCTTCATGCCGGAAACATCATGATCAGTGACGAAGGGGCTACGATCATCGACTTCGGAAATGCCACGAAGCTGACGGAAGCCCAGCAGAAGGAGGTGACCCGTATGGTTGCCGCTGCGGCGGCGGGAGATTGGGGTACTTATCAGGAGGGCCTGCACGCGTTAATCAATCCGGAGTTCGAGGGCGTCTATCAGGAAAAGAAGAAGGCGCTCAGTGAGGAGCTGAAAAAAATATTTACTCTGGCAGACGGAAAATCTGCCGGCCTTCGGATCGCGGCCTCTCTTCTGAAGGCGCAGGAGCTGGGGATCGAGGTTCCGTCCTCCATCCAGAACTTTTCACAGTGCCAGCTCCGGCTTCAGAATACGATCGATGACATGATCAAGGAGATCAATGCGTTGAGGGGAGATCTCGGAAAGCTGGATGACCTTTTGAAAAATTCGGATCAGGGCCTCAACAACAATGATATCCTGAGCAACTTCCTGGTAATGGTCTCCGAGGGCAGAGACAGGGAGGAGAGCCCGGAAACAACGGCGAAGCGGAGCCATTTAGACCTGACGAGATGCTATCGGAAGATCTGCTATGAGGATCCGGAGCTTTACAGGGACGCGATAAAGAAGGGGGACTTTTATCGCTGGCGGCTGGAAGAAATGGAGAAAAAGGACGGAAAGGAAATGGCTCTGGACAAGGCCAGAAAGGAGATAAAAGCCGGGCTGGAGAAGATCAGGGAGAAGCTTGAGAAGACAAAAGAGGAGCTGAAGAAAGATCCGGAGTACCAGAACGCGGAGGAGATCATGAAGATGATGCTCCGAAAAAAGGAAATGGCCGCGCTTGTGTCCGAACTGGACAGCTCTCTTAAGAGCTCCTTTGGCCAGCTGAAGGAGGTCGCCTGTACCGATGCTCTTTCCAGGCTTCTTACGAAAACGCTGGAGTCGTATATAGAGAATCAGGATCCCGCAAAGATCGACGCGTTCAGGGACAGCCTGGACAGCTATCTCGCGCAGAGGATCGAGCTCGCAAAGCCCGTGCTCAAGGCTTACCATGAAACCGAGAAGGTACTGAAGGACAAGAAGAAAAAGGAAGAGGAGAAGGACCAGGCGATCGTAAGCTTTCTGGGTCAATACAAAAAGCTCGGCTTTATTTATGCGCAAACGTCCAAGGGCAGCTTTGAAAGCATGGAAATGTTCCGGATCAATTTAAGGGACAGCTCCGTGGATGAGATGCATACGGGCTATGCAAGGCATGAGATCGAGGAGATGGCGAAGCTGGATCCGGAGCTGGGGGCAAGGCTGAAGGAGCTCTTTGCAGAGTATCTGGAGAAGGAGAAGGCGGAGCCGGAGAAATTCCTGGATCGGCTTCCTTTGGTGGATCAGATGACGGAGCTCATGTTTGAGATCACGGTGAAGGTGATAAAACCCGTTTACGAGGCAACGAAAGAGAGCATGGGTATCCCCGTCCATGATTTTTTGGATTCCATGGGCGAATCGATCGGAGAGAATTTCTACACCTCTCTCGGCAGGCTGGGAATCTTTACCGCGCTGAAATACCGATACACAACAGATATGGGGATTTAAGGCTTTGGCCGTAAAATGCGGATTTACACTTGACAATAAAGCGATTGATGTCGTAGAATTACGGAGTATGCCGCGCGGCGAGGCTTTCAAGTCTGACGAAGGGTTCAGCGCCACAGCCGGCGTGCACCAACGAATCATTTGTAAAAGGAGGTGCCAGAAGGATGTATGCAGTGATTGCAACCGGAGGAAAGCAGTACAAGGTCAGCGAGGGAGATGTGCTGAAGGTGGAAAAGCTCGCGGCCGAGGATGGAAAGGTTACGTTTGACCGGGTTCTTGCTGTCGGAAAGGATGACGGACTCGTGGTCGGAACGCCTGTTGTGGACGGGGCGACGGTAAATGCTTCCGTGGTTTCGGAGGGCAGAGGGAAAAAGGTCGTAGTCTATAAGTATAAGGCCAAGACCGGCTACCACAAAAAGAACGGTCATCGCCAGGCCTATACCGAGGTCAAGATCGAAAAGATCAACGCCTGACCGGTATGATATCGGTAACGATCCGAAGGTCCGTAAAAGGAGATCTTATGGGCTTTTCCGTAAGCGGACATGCTCTGTATGACCGAAAGGGAAAGGATATTGTCTGTGCGGCGGTTTCCGTTCTGACCATCAATACGGTGAACGCCGTGGAAATGCTGACAGAGGATCTGTTTTCCGCGGAAAGCGACGAGAACGGAGGAAGGCTTTCCTTCCGGTTTCTCGGGGATGAGATCTCGGATAAGGGAAGGGTGCTTTTGGAGGCTCTGGTGCTCGGCTTGAACGGGATCAGAGAGGAATACGGAGAGGAATATCTTTCCATTGTTGAAAAGGAGGAATAGACGATGCTTCAGTTAAATCTTCAGTTTTTCGCTCATAAAAAGGGAGTCGGCTCCACAAAGAACGGCCGTGACTCCGAAGCTAAGAGACTCGGTGCGAAGCGGGCGGACGGCCAGTTTGTAAAGGCCGGAAATATTCTGTACCGCCAGAGAGGGACGAAAATCCATCCCGGAGTGAATGTGGGACGCGGCGGCGACGATACACTGTTTGCCTTAAAGGACGGGGTCCTTCGTTTTGAACGGGTCGGAAGAGACAGAAAACAGGCTTCGGTGTACGAAAAGACCGAGTAAGAACCAGATAATCTGGGGCTGCCGAAACGCAGCCCCTTTTTCGCATTTTACGGATAGGTATCAATATGTTCTGTGATAAAGCAAGGATCATACTCCGCTCCGGGAAGGGCGGGGACGGCCATGTCAGCTTCCGAAGGGAAAAATACGTGCCGTCCGGCGGACCCGACGGCGGGGACGGAGGAAAGGGCGGGGACGTCTATTTTGAAGTGGACCCCGGAATGAATACCCTGAACGATTTCCGGCATAAACGGAAATGGGCGGCCGGGACCGGAGAGGAGGGCGGGAAGAAAAACCGCCATGGAAAAAAGGGCGAGGACCTTGTGGTGAAGGTGCCGGAGGGGACGATCCTCAGGGACGCCGAGACCGGAAAGGTCATCATGGATATGTCCGGGCCCCATAAAAGAGAGCTCATCCTTCCCGGCGGCCGGGGCGGCGTCGGGAACCAGCATTTCGCGACCTCCCGGATGCAGGCGCCGAAATACGCGAAGCCCGGGGGAGAGGCCGTCGAGCTCGAGGTGGTGCTGGAGCTGAAGGTGCTGGCGGATGTGGGGCTGGTAGGCTTCCCCAGTGTCGGAAAATCAACGCTTTTGTCTCGGATCAGCAACGCAAAGCCGGAGATCGCGGCCTACCCCTTTACGACGCTCCATCCGATCCTCGGCGTGGTGGACCTGGGCGACGGAAACGGCTTTGTCTGCGCGGATATTCCGGGACTGATCGAGGGAGCGAGCCGGGGAGCGGGACTCGGCCATGAGTTCCTTCGGCATATCGAAAGGACAAGGGTTCTGATCCATCTGGTGGATATCGCCTCGGTCGAGGGAAGAGATCCGATCGAGGACATACAAACCATCGAACAGGAGCTTGCCTCCTTTGATGAGGAGCTTCCGAAAAAGCCCGTGGTCCTGGCCGCCAACAAAAGCGATCTGCTGCCGGAGGAGGATCCGGTAAGAGAAAAGCTCAGAGCCTTTGCCGACAGGCGTAAGGCGCCCCTGTACTTTATCTCGGCGGCGACGGGACAGGGAATTAAGGAGCTCCTTGGCGGGGTATCCGACCTGCTTTCCCGCGTGAAGGAAAAGGCGCCTGCGGTTTATGAACAGGAGTTTTTCATTAACCGTAAGGAGGACGAAACCGAGGAAGGCTTTACGGTGGGACGCGCCGATGACGGGGCCTTTACGGTGGAGGGCCCGAAGATCGAGAGGATGCTTGGCTATACCAACCTGGAATCCGAGCGGGGCTTCCTGTTCTTCCAGAAGTTTCTGAAGGAGCAGGGGATCATAAAGGAGCTGGAAAAACTGGGCATGGAGGAGGGAGATACGGTCCGCCTTTATGCGTTGGAATTTGAATATTTGAAGGATGAGTAATATGGAGCTGACGAGTAAACAGAGAGCATATTTAAAGAGCCTCGCCCAGAAGGAGGAGCCCTGCCTGATTATCGGAAAGGCCGGGTGTACGCCCGAGGTCGCGGAGGCGGCAAGGGAGGCCCTTTTGGCGCGGGAGCTGATCAAGGCCAATGTCCTTAAAAACTGCGAGGAGGAGCCGAAGGAGATCGCAAGGCTCCTGGCTGAGAGGACAAACGCGACCCTGGTGCAGGTGATCGGAAGAAAATTTGTCCTGTTTCAGCAGGCGAAAAAGGACTCGAAAATAACGCTGCCGAAGGGGAAATGGGAATGAAGATCGGGATTCTGGGAGGCACCTTTGATCCGGTGCACAACGCGCATCTTGTTCTGGCAGAAGCGGCCTATCAGGAGCTTTCTCTGGATACGGTCTGGCTCATGCCGACCGGAAATTCGCCGCATAAGAAGGAGAATGAAATTACGCCGCTTTCGGACAGGCTGAATATGCTGTCCCTTGTGGTGGAGGAGAATCCCCATCTTACGCTGTCGCGGTTTGAGGTGGATTCGGGAGAGGTAAACTATACCTTCCGTACCGCGGAGCAGTTGACGAAGCTGCATCCCAAGGATGCCTTTGTGTTCCTGATGGGAGGGGATTCCCTGCTCATGTTTGATAACTGGGTCCATCCCGAGATCATAGCGCGCCATTTTACCCTGGCGGCGACGGTGCGCAGCATTGTCGATGAGCGAAAGGCCGCGGAGCGGATCGGCTATCTGAAGGAAAAATACGAGGCGGATATCGTATTCTTTCCGGCGCCCTCCTTTGACATCTCCTCGACGATGATCCGGGAAAGAATTAAACAAGAAAAATCCATTCGATATCTTGTGCCGGAGAGCGTTAGGGAGTATATTGAAAGAGTGGGTTTATATCTTGGATAAATTTTTGAATTAAGAACCGATGAATGACGATTTAAAAGCGCTCAGGAAAAAAGTGAAAAAGGCTCTGGATAAGGAGCGATGGGAGCATACGAAGGGAGTGACCTATACGGCGGCCGCTCTTGCGATGGCGCACGGCGTAAATATCGAGGATGCGATGACCGCCGGCCTGCTCCACGACTGCGCAAAGTGTATTCCGAACGAAAAAAAGCTTTCGCTGTGTAAGGAATATAAGCTCCGTCTGAAGGAGGTGGAAAAAAAGAACCCCTCCCTGATCCACGCGAAGCTGGGCGCGTTTCTGGCGAAGGAAAAATACGGAATAACGAAAAAATCGATTCTGAGCGCCATTGCCTGCCATACGACGGGGGCGCCCAAAATGAGCCGTCTGGATAAAATTATCTTTATCGCCGACTATATCGAACCGGACCGTGTAGAGGCGCCGAATCTGATGGCGGTAAGGAGACTTGCGTTCCGGGATCTGGACCGGTGCATGTACCGGATTTTATCGGATACGCTGACGTATCTGAAGGGAACCGACCGGGAGATCGATCCGGTTACAAAACAGACTTTCCAGGTATATAAGAGCCTGGTCGATGGAGAAAAGCATGGAGCTTAGTGCCGCCAAAATGGCGAAATGCGCCTATGAGGCGCTCGCGGAGAAGAAGGGTGAGGATATAACGATCGTGGATATTTCCGAGATCTCCCCGATCGCGGATTATTTTCTGATCGCCGGCGGCAGCAGCGCCGTTAAGCGGAACGCCATGACGGACGCGGTGGAGGAGGCGATGGCGCGGCTCGGAGCCGAGGGCGCCCGTAAGGAAGGAAACGGCCAGTCCACCTGGATCCTTCTGGATTACAAGGAGATTATCGTTCATATTTTTTCGGATGAGGACCGGAGCTTTTACGACCTGGAGCGGGTCTGGAGAGACGGAAAACGCATATCCCCGGAGGAGCTTTGAATGAGCGAATGGGTGCTTGTAGTAGATGACGATGCGGCGAATCTTCGAATGGCCAGCCATATCCTGGTGGGAGAGGGGATGCGGGTAAGCTGTGTGAAATCCGGTGCGGAAGCCCTTTCCTTTCTGATGAATAACCGGCCGGACATTATCCTGCTGGATGTGCATATGCCGGGAATGGACGGCTTCGAGACGCTTCGAAAAATAAGAGAAAACGAGGATTACCGGAAGATCCCGGTGATCTATCTGACCGCGGATGAGGATACGGAAACCGAGAAGACGGGCTTAAACGCCGGCGCGATGGACTTCATCAAAAAGCCCTTTGTCCCGGAGGTCATGCTGATCCGTGTCCAGCACATCATCCACCTGATCCATCTCCAGAAGAATCTCGCTATGGAGGTGGAGGAAAAGACCAGTGAGGTGGTCCGCCAGCAGGAAAAGCTGGCGAGGATCTCTCTTGAGATCGTACAGGCGCTTTCCGGAGCCATTGACGCCAAGGATACCTATACGAACGGCCATTCCACGAGAGTGGCGGAATACGCCAGAGAAATTGCCAAGCGGACCGGGTATTATTCTCAGGCGGAGCTGAAAAACATATACATGATGGGGCTTCTGCACGATGTGGGGAAGATCGGCATACCGGACTCCATCATAAACAAGCCGGCCAGACTCTCGTCCGATGAGTTCGAACAGATCATGAACCACCCGGTCCTGGGAGCCAGGATCCTGCAGAATATCCGGGAATTCCCGGAGCTGAAAACCGGCGCAAGATGGCATCATGAACGCTACGACGGGAACGGCTATCCGGATGGACTGAAGGGAGAGGAGATTCCGGAAAAGGCCCGGATCATCGCGGTGGCGGACGCCTACGACGCGATGACCTCGCGTCGGAGCTACCGGGACATCCTGTCCCAGGAAACCGTACGCAGTGAGATCGAAAAGGGGAAGGGAACGCAGTTTGATCCGTTTTTTGCCGACATCATGCTTCTTATGATGAACGAGGACCCGAACTATAAAATGAGGGAGCATTAAAGCTGCATGAATCTGAAGGAGGGGGAAAAAGAAATACAGAAAACCGTACATCTGGTGATCGTCCTTGTGGTGACCGGTATGGCGGCCTGCCTTTCTGTTCTGACCTTTGTCTGGAACTGGGAGCTGTTTTCGCTCCCCTTGTTTGGTGTACTTACCTTTGTGACCTGGTGGCTCCACGTTACCGAAACCGCGCCCCCCAGAACCCGGACGCTTCTGTATGCCGCCTTCGTCGCCTTCGGAATCTTTTTCTATGGGATCCACCGCGATACCTTCTATGACGTCGCGATGCTTACCATCTTCTCGATCCTTTTGTTTTCCATTACCTACGAAAAGTATGCCCTGAACCTTGTGTTCTCGGTCTATGTCTTATATATGGCCTATATCATGATCCTCCATGTAACCGGCTATCGGTCGGGGGATTTTGTTTTGGGAAAGGTCATCATCCAGATCGCTGCGGTCGCCTTCGGCTATTGGATCGGCCTGTTTGTGCTGCGAAAGCATGAGGACGAACGCCGGCTCCACGACCGGATAATCGAGGAGCTTTCGGATGTGAACCGTCGGACGGAGGATTTCCTTACGAACGTATCGCATGAGCTCCGTACGCCGATCAACGCGGTGACCGGTATTACCTCCGTTATGCTCGGGAGCGAGGACGATCCGGAAAAACAGCAGGACCTTTTATCCATTCAGAAGGCTGGAGACCGGCTCATGGGCCAGATCGGCGACATTCTCGATTATTCCGAGATCGATACGGACCGCCTTATCTTATCCGAGGAGGAATATCAGGTATCCTCCATCATCAACGACCTTGTGACCGAGCTTCGTGTAATGGAGCAGACGAGCATGCTGGACATGATCTTCGACCTGGATGCCCGGGTGCCCCAGAAGCTGATCGGGGACGGCCGCAGGATCAAAAAGATCCTTCGTCATCTTTTGGACAATTCGATGAAATTTACCCGTGAGGGCGGCATTTACGTCCGCGTGGAAAGCTACGCTAAGGACTATGGCGTGAACCTCATCATCAAGGTCCGGGATACGGGAATCGGCATTTCCGGAGAGGAAATGGCCCGTATCATCCACGGCTTCTACCAGTCGGATTCCAGCCGGAGCAGAAGGGCCGGCGGGATCGGGCTCGGCCTGCCGATCGTCTATGGCTTTGTAAAGGCCATGGGCGGCTTTGTTCAGATGGACAGCCGGGAGAACGAGGGGACGCTTGTAACCATCAGCATCCCGCAGAAGATCGCGGATGATAAGCCGAGCCTTGTCGTGAAGGATATCGAGTCTTTGTGCAACGTCTGTTATCTGAAAACCGAGAAATACGAGGTGCCGGAGGTCCGTGATTTCTACGACAGCATGATCAAGAACCTCGTCAAGGGCCTCGGGCTCACCGTACACCGCACCGGCAGCGCCGACAGCTTCAAGGCCATTCTCGATACCTACCATGTAACCCATGTATTTACCGCGAAGGAGGAGTACCTGGAGAACCCGGCCATGTTCGAGACCATGGACCCCGAGATCAAGGTGATCATTATCTCCGACGAACCGCTGGATCTTCGGCCCGGGAAGAATTATGTTCTGGTTCGGAAGCCCGTCTTCTCGCTGGCTGTGGCGAATACGATGAACTATGGGGAGAATGTGGATGAGAGCCTGGCTCTGGAGGGCAGAAGGCTGGTCTTCCCGGGTGTCAAGACCCTTGTCGTGGACGATGAGGATATGAACCTCTTCGTGGCCAACGGAATCTTCAAGAGCTACCTGATGGATGTGACCACGGCCATCAGCGGTATGGAAGCAATCCGGCTCTGCGAGCAGACCGATTTCGACATTATCTTCCTGGATCATATGATGCCGGAGATGGACGGCGTGGAAACCTTAAAGCTTCTGAAGAAGGAATACGAGGAGCGAAAGCTCCCCGCCTTTGTGGCGCTGACGGCCAACGCGGTCTCCGGGGCCAGAGAGATGTTCCTGCGGGAGGGCTTCGATGAATTCGTTTCCAAGCCCGTGGAAAATCTGGAGCTGGAGCGGGTCATGCGCAAGGTCCTGCCGTCGCATTTCATCCGTTATGCGATCGCGGATCTGAATGAGGAGGCCTTTATTATGGCGGCCAGAGATCAGTTGGCCGGTATGACCGTGGACCCGATCCGCCTCCTGGCCGCCCAGGGGATCAATACCTCCGAGGGAATCAACTACTGCCGCGGAGACCGCGCCTTTTATGTGGATCTTCTGCGCAAGTTCAACAGCACCGCCAAAAAGAAGATCGAAGAGCTGAAGGAGGACTACGAAAAGAAGGACTGGTCCGATTTCCGTATCCGTGTCCATGCGATCAAGAGCTCCGCGCGGATGGTCGGCGCGGACGAGCTCTCCGCCATGGCGTTTGAACAGGAGAACGCGGCCAGGGATGAGAATGAGGAGCTGATCGAGCAGGGCTTTGACGATCTGATTCTGAATTACACCGCCGTTTCGGAGATGATCGGGGAGGCGATTTTACCGCATATCGAAGCGGAGGAGGGAGAGCTTTCGCCTCTGGATCCCGAGGTCTTTGCCGAGAAGCTTTCGGAGGTGATCTCCGCTCTCGGAACCTTTGAGGGCGAAAAGGCCGAACGGATATTGTCTGAGCTGTCCCGTTACTCCTACGGAGAGACGCCGATCAGCGCGATCCTTCAGGATGCGATGGCTCTGATCGAGGACTTCGATATGACCGCGGCAGCGGAAATCATTCAGAAAATCTACGATGACGTACAGAAGGGGGGCAGATAGATTATGGCGAAAAGGTTTATGTCCTTTATTCTGGATCCGAACCGTGACCTTACTGACCGTACCTTCCTCCTGATGTCTACGATTACCTACATCGTTCTGGGCGTTATTTTTATTTGGGATATTATCATCGGAGAAACTGCTCTGAAGCTTGCCTTTCTGGGGGGAGCGCTTGTTATAATGGCCATCTTTATGCTCATCGCCGTGACAAGAAAGCTGGTGCAGCCCATCGCCACATTGATCTGCGTGATCATGATCTTCATTCTGCTGCCTGTGGAGTTTTTTACCGGCGGCGCGGTAAACGGCTGCACACCGATCTGGTATGCCTATTCCTTTATGTATGCGGGTGTGAACCTGAAGGGAAGAAAACGGATCGCCCTGATTCTGGCGATCCCGGTTTCGGCGATCATCTGCTACTGGCTGGCCTATAAATATCCCTATCTGGTGACTGTTCACGATCCGACGACCGGGTATCTGGATTCCATCGCCTCGTTGATCGGTGTCGGGATTATGCTGTATTTTATCGTGACCTTCCTGATCCGGATCTTCTTAAAGGAAAATGAGATCGCGAAAAGCCAGAAGGAGGAGATCGAGGAACTGAATAAGAGCCAGAGCCGGTTTTTCTCCAGCATGAGCCATGAGATCCGGACCCCGATCAATACCATTATCGGACTGAATGAGATCACCTTAAGGGATGAGGAGATCAGCCAGGACGTTGCGGAGAACTCCCTGAATATCCAGTCGGCCAGCAAGATGCTGCTGACGACGATCAACGATATCCTGGATATGAGCAAGATCGAATCCGGAAAGATGGAGATCGTTCCGGTCGAATACGATGTGGGGAATATGCTCTCCGAGATCGTGAACATGATCTGGGCCAGGTGCCGCGAAAAGGGACTGGAGTTCCACATCGATGTGGACCGGAATATGCCGCGGCGCCTCTTCGGCGACGAGATCCGGATCAAGCAGATCCTGATCAATATTTTAAACAATGCAATAAAATATACGGACAAGGGCTCCGTTACGCTCCAGGTTCAGTGTACGAACACGGAGTCGAGAGAGAGGGTCCGTCTGAACTGCTTTGTTGAGGATACGGGCATCGGAATCAAGAAGGAAAACATCCCCCATCTGTTCGAGGCCTTCCGTCGTGTGGACCTGGAGCAGAACCGCCAGGTGGAGGGAACCGGCCTCGGCCTTTCGATTGTAAAGCAGCTCGTGGATCTGATGGGCGGCGAGATCTCGGTCAACAGTATTTATACCAAGGGATCGACCTTTATGATTACCCTGGAGCAGGGCGTTGTGGATTCCACGTCTCTGGGCGAGCTGGGTCTGTCCACCAGACATACCTTAAATGCCAGAGAGCATTACCGCGTCAGCTTTGAGGCGCCCAAGGGCAAGGTGCTGATCGTTGACGATAATGAAGCGAACCTGATGGTGGAGGCAAAGCTTTTGAAGGATACGAAGATCTCCATCGATACGGCGGACAGTGGAAGGGAATGCCTGGAAAGGACGAGAACGACCGCCTACCACTGCATCTTCATGGACCATCTGATGCCCGGTATGGACGGGATCGAGTGCCTGAGGGCGATCCGCAGCCAGCCCGGCGGTCTGAACAGGGAAACGCCCGTGATCGTTCTTACGGCCAATGCCGGCATGGAAAATATGGAGCTCTATAAGAAGTCCGGGTTCGACGGGTACCTTCTGAAGCCGGTGACCGGGCCCATGTTGGAGACGACGCTGGTCAAGCAGCTCCCGAAGGATCTGGTCCATCTTACTGATGCGGAATTTGTTTCCTCGACGGGAGAGGAGGGCCTGTTCCGTGGCCATTCCGGAAAGCGCGCGATCCTGGTCACGACCGAAAGCGTCTGCGACCTTCCGAGGATTACGACGGAAAAGCTCAGCATTCCCGTGATCTCCTACCGGATCTACACGGAGGAGGGAGACTTTTTGGACGGGGCCGAGGTGGAGGCGGACGGCATCATCGATTACATGAAGGAAGGAAGCCGGAAGGTAAGCGCCAGAGAGCCTTCGGTTTCCGAATACGAGGAATTCTTCGCAAAGCAGCTTACACAGGCCCAGCAACTGATCCATGTTACCATCTCGAGTCAGGTCGGGCATGGCTATGAAAACGCCTGTGAGGCAGCCAGAGCCTTTGATAATGTGACGGTTTACGATTCCATGCAGGTGTCCGGAGCGTTGGGGTTGATCGTGCTTCAGGCGAACCGTCTGGCCGCGAATGAAAAGACGGTGGAGCGTGTGATCGATCATCTGAATAAGATGCGTGAGCGGACCAGAAGCATTGTCATTACCAAATCTGCGGATCGTCTGGCAGCAGCCGGTTATATTTCCCCGCAGCTGAGAGGGCTTTCACGTGCCTTCCTTATGCATCCCGTGATGTCCGTAAGGAGAGGAAGGTACCGCCCTGTGCGCTTCTATCTCGGGAATCTCGAACGGGCCTGGGAACGGTTTTTGCGCCGGGAGCTTGCCTCCTTCCCGGAAATGGAGGATAAGCTTGCCATTGTGAACTTCGTGGGCTTAAGCTATGAACAGCAGCAAAAGATCGAGAAGCTCATCCGTACACATGCGCAGTTCAAGACCCTGGTCTTCCAGAAGTCCAGTCCTGCGGTTTCCGCCCACTGCGGACCGCTGTCCTTCGGACTCATGTATACCATGAAGAAGTAACTCAGAACAGTACAGGAAACACGGGAGTTCTGAATGAATTTAGATATCGTTGAAAATTTGGTTATGCTGATAGCCGGCGTCATCGGGCTTCTTTCCAGTCTTTTCCACTACATCGAAAAGCCAAAGCGCGGCTGGCTGCTGCTTACGATCTTCTTCCTGGCACATATCTTAAGCGACTACTATTGGACTCTATACACCCTTGTGATGCAGGAGAATCCGGATGTGTCCGCCTTCATGGCCTATTTCGGCTGGAATGTGGGCTATGTTTTCATGCTCCTTGCAGTCTTAAAGATGCGGCAGGGCCCGGCAAAGCGTTACTTTCATCCGCTGATGCTCCTGCCGATCCCGCTGAATATTCTTCAGTTCATCATCTACCTTCCCTTCGGCGGGATAGTAAACAACATCTGGCAGGAAACGCTGACTACGATCTCGGCGGTTCTCTGCCTGCAGTCGATCCTGTATTATCTGAAGAACAGAAAGGAAGGTGCGCATTTCCCGCACCTGCACCTTCTGGTTCTTCTTTTCATTGCCTCGGAATACGGTATGTGGACCTCCTCCTGCTATTTCGATTCGACGGATCTGACCAATCCCTATTATTACTTTGCCTTTGCAAGCTACCTGGTCATGATCTTTTTCGCCTGGGCCGCCGGAAGAGACTACGAAGCGGAAGGTGAGGTGATTCCCGAAAAGACCTCGGCGGAAATGCGCTTCCAGATGGCGCTGCGTGTTCTTGCCTCCGCGATCATCATCGGCGGCTGCATCGGCGGTTACATGGTCGCGCAGTGGATGAAGCAGAGCATCCCCGGGGGGATCGAGGACGACAGCGTCCATTATTTCATTGCGGTTACGCTTTTTGTCATCTCCATTATTCTGGTGGTCCTGATCCTCGGCGTTCTGTTCGTGATCACCTACCGCTACCGGAGCTTAGAAGCCGGAACGACGGCAAAATCGGGAGAGGTCAGGCGCCGCCGGTACGGGGCTGTTTTCGTACTTCTGATCACGCTGGGCCTGATGGTCTTTTCCGTGGGCTATACCTCCAACCTCTTCTATCAGGTCTCCGTGGCCGGCGTAAACAACAGCGGTGAGGATACGGCGGAGCTGGTGGCTACGGAGCTCAAACACTACCTTTCCGACGCGACCTCCACGCTCCAGGTGACCGCGGACTCCGTAGAGTTCATGCTGCAGAATGAGGAATCCCAGGAGAAGATCCTGGCCTATCTTACCAATCAGACAGAGAAGGAGTACGTTTTCTTTGGCGAAAACCTTACCGGTCTTTACGGCTATATCCGGGGAGAGTACATGGACGGCTCGGGCTGGGTTCCGCCCGGGGACTATAATCTTAAGGAGAGAGACTGGTACCTGGAGGCCTTAAGGGGCGGGGGCAGCACAGTGATCGTCCCGCCCTATGTGGATGCGCAGACCCATTCGGTGGTCATTACGATCTGCAGGCTTCTGCAGGAGAACACTCCCTATAACGGAGAAAACGTGGTGGCGCTGGATATGATCGTGAACTATATTCAGGAAATCATAGAGCGGGCGGACATCAACGGCAAGGGACATGGCCTGATCGTAAACCGGGATGGTCTGATCGTAGCGCATAAGGACCCCTCCTTTGTCGGAACGAGCTTTACGGAGCTCGCCGGCCAGCCCCTTCTGGATGAGCTGATCGATATGGAATACGGGACGCTGCAGGGGGAGATGGAGGGAGAAGAATCCACCCTTTTTGTCAGCCGGATCCTGGATCAATGGTACGTTGTGATCACGGTTCCGGAATCGGAGCTTCTTTCCGATATCCGCTCGCAGATGACCATCAGTATTCTGGTCTCGGTCATTATCTTTGGCTTGATCTCCTTCTTCTACTATCTGGGCTACAAGAGCGAACAGACCTACAGCAAGCAGCTTGAGGAGATGCGTATCGGGCAGAAGCAGAAGGAATATGAAGCCGAGGTACTGAGGCTGGAAAAGAAGACCTCCGATGAGGCCAACAAGGCCAAGAGCAGCTTCCTTGCCGATATGTCCCATGAGATCCGGACGCCGATCAATACGATCCTCGGGATGAATGAGATGATCTTGAGAGAGGCGGATAAGGAGGAGCTTTTGGAATACGCCAGAAACATCGATGCCTCCGGAAGAAGCCTTCTCCAGCTTATCAACAGTATTCTGGATTTCTCGAAGATCGAGGACGGGAAAATGGAGATCGTACCGGTGCGTTATGCGGTCAGCACCATGGTTACCTATCTGGAAAATTCCGTCTCCGAACGGGCCCGGAAAAAGGGTCTGGAATTCCAGATCTGGGTGGATCCGGAGATCCCGTCGGAGCTTTACGGGGATGAGGCCCGGATCAATCAGATCATTGTCAATCTCCTGACCAATGCCGTAAAATATACCCATGAGGGGTCGGTGAACCTGCGGATCGAAAAACGGGATAAGAAGAACGGCAGCGTCCTTTTGTATGTGGAGGTCAGGGATACGGGCATCGGTATCCGCGAGGAGGACAGGGAAAAGCTCTTTGAATCGTTTGAACGCCTCGATATGGTGAAGAACCGGAACATCGAGGGAACAGGACTCGGGATGTCCATTACCACGAACCTTCTTTCCCTGATGGACAGCTCCCTGACCGTGGAGAGCGTCTACGGAGTCGGCTCGAGCTTCTCCTTCCTGCTTTGGCAGAGGATCGAGGAGGAGACACCGGTCGGAGAGTATCGTCAGATGGTGCTGCCGGCGGAGGAGTCCGCCCTGACTACGGAGTATCTCTATGCTCCGGATGCGCATATCCTGGTCGTGGATGATACGAAAATGAACCTTTCGGTGGTCTGTAATCTGCTGAAGCGCACCGGCATCCAAATCGATACCGCCTCGGACGGGGAGGAGGCGATCGCGCTTGCGGATAAAACAGGCTATGACGTGATCCTGATGGATCAGAGAATGCCGGGTATGGACGGAACCGAAACGCTGAAAAGGATAAGAGGGCTGGACAGCCAAAGGAACGGGGAAACGCCGGTGATCTGCCTGACCGCGGACGCGATCAGGGGAGCGAGGGAACGGTACATGGCCGAGGGCTTTACGGATTATCTGACGAAGCCCGTGACCGGACGGGAGCTCGAGCAAATGCTCTGTACCTACCTCCCGAAGGAGCTGCTTTTGACCGGGAAGGAAGAAAAGCCGGTAAAGAAAAAGGAGAAGGAACCGGAGAAAACAGAAGCGGCTTCTCTGCTTCCGGCGCTGGAAGAGGCAGGGCTTGATACCGGGGAGGGCATGAACTATTGCATGGAGGATGAGGAAACCTATCGGGAGATCCTGAAGGAATATGTTTTTGACTATGCCTCCAGAAGGGAAAGCCTGACGGCCTATTATGAGCAAAAAGACTGGAAAAACTACCTTATCTTTGCCCATTCCCCTGAAGGGAACCTCCAGAGTCATCGGAGCGACGAAGCTGACGGAGGCTGCGGCCGCGCTCGAAGCGGCGGCGCACGAGGAAAACGGAGGCTACATCGAGGAGGAGCATGAGAAGACCATGCAGCTCTATGCAGAGCTTGTTGCGGTCCTGCAAAGGCTCCTGGAGCAGAGTACGTAAATAAAAAAAATAATATAGAAAACGAAAGGAGAAAGAAAATGAAGAAAAGCAAAGGAGTGCTGGCGCTGATGTTGGCTGTTCTGGTCCTGATCGGCTGTGTGAGGGTCCCGGAAAGGACGATGGCGGCGTTAAAGCTCAGTCAGACGGAGGCGGTTATGACGGTGGGAGATACGCTGGAGCTTAGCGTAACGGGAACGAAAAAGAAGGTCAAATGGATCAGCAGCGACCCTGAGACCGCTTCGGTGGATACGCAGGGCGTGGTTCGTGCCGTGAAGGAGGGGGATGCGGTAATTACCGCAAGGACCGGGAAAAAGAAGCTGAAATGCTTTGTGACGGTTGTCCCGCTTCCGTTAAGCGGATTCTGGACCGCGGATTCGGCACCGGCAGAGAGCCTGCGGGAATACGTGGCGAAGGTGACGGATGAAACGGACGAGGGCTTTATCCCGGTCAGGGACCGGATCGCCGTCTTTGACATGGACGGAACGCTGACCTGCGAAACCTTTTATACCTATTACGACACCATGATGTTCATCGAATTCTGTCTGAAGGACCATCCGGAGCGTGTTTCGGAGGAGCTGAAGGAAGCGGCAAGGGAGATCAAGCCGGGCTATACGGCGGGAGAGGAGCTGGCCAGAAACTTCGCCAGGGCCTATAAGGGAATGACGATCGACGAGCTCTATGACTATGCGGTGGAATTCGGACAGAAGAAGACGGAAAGCTTTGAAAATATGCGTTATATTGACGGCTTTTATCTGCCCATGGTGGAGGTGGTCGAATTCCTGTATGAAAACGGCTTCACCATCTACGTAGTCAGCGGAACGGAACGAACCACCAGCCGCGCCATAGTGGCGAATTCCCCGATCAGCGAATACGTTTCTCCGGCCCATGTGATCGGCACTGAATTCGAGGTAAAGCAGAAGGGGAATGAGGAGACAGCCTCCAACATGGATTATAAATATGCCGACGGAGACGAGCTGGTCTTTACCGGAGGCTTTATCCAGAAAAATCTGAACGCCAATAAGTCCATCTGGATCGAACGGGAGATCGGCCAGCGTCCGGTCCTTGCCTTCGGGAACAGCGGAAGCGATACCAGTATGATGAACTATTGTCTGGACCATAGAAACCCCTATCCGTCGCAGGCCTATATGGTGGTGGCGGATGATGGCGAGAGAGAATGGGGCAAACAGGACTGGACACAGAAGTCGGAGGAATACCTGGCCATGGGCTATGTGCCCGTCTCCATGAAGAACGACTTCGCCGAGATCTATCCTGAGGGGATCAAGCCGGCAGAGAAGCAGTATACGGAGCCGGAGGAAGCACTTTTGAATGCAGCCTGACCGCGGGGAAATGAAGATTTTCCCAGACTCTGTGCGCGGAGGCCCCGCGATAAAAACGGCCCCCCGGGAAAATAACGGTCCCCCCGTGCTCGGCCCGGGGCCCTCTTACTCGCGCTCCGAGGAAGGCTTTGGGCTTAAGTTACTGACATTGGTTCACACTTGGCGGGGCTGCAGGTTTTTTGCGCCGGCCGTTGTGGAGAAACGCGGCCCGAGGAAGAGTTAGGCAATGTCAGTAACTTTATTGTAATTGCTTGTGTTTTTTTGCTGGAATAATCATAATAAAGGTATGTGGAACAGAAGAAGCATCGGAAACAGAATTGCAATGATCATAGGGCTGGTGGAGATTGTCGCGATGATGCTCCTTTTTCTTGTGATGAATCGAAGCCTCACAAATATCCTTGAGGTGAAGGCGATCCATGACATGAATGTGATCGCGCATGACAGGGCCCAGATCGTTGAAACCTATATTGCGGACTGCGTGGATTTCTTAAACGGCTACGCAAAGGCTTCGGAGAACCGGGAGGTCCTTGAGCATCCCGAGGATCCCTCCTTTATACAGGCCTCCAGAGAGTATACGAACCTGTATGCCGAAGGCTATACGGATATTGAAGGGCTGTATGTTGCCCAATGGGATACCTATGTGCTCGCGCATACAAATCCCGATTCTGTGGACCAGACCTTCAGAGACGCCGAATCTGCCAGGGCTCTGGAGGAAATGATCCGTCTCGAGGGGAAACCGTTCTGCACGGGGATCGTACAGGCTCCGGTTACGAAGAAAATGGTCATTCCCGTCTATGCCCCGATCAACAATAAAGCCGGAGAACCGATCGGCTTCGCGGGGGCAGCGTTTTATTCGGATATGCTGGTTGACACGCTCAATGCGGTAAACGATGAGAAAATGCCGGGCGTTGGGTATTCGCTTATCAATGTCGCAACCGGTGTCTATATTTTTGACGATGATCCATCCCTTGCCGGCACCGAATGCAGGGACCGGGAGCTCCTAAACCATGCGAGCGGCCTTCGCTCGGGCAATGCGGACAGCAACAGCTTCAGCTATTCCTACGGGGACAAGGTCATGTGCTGTTATTATATGCCGGACCGGGACTGGGTATTTGTCGTTCGTGATACAAAGGCTGACATTTTCGGCGTGATCAATACCGTAAGGATTTGGCTCGTCATCATCTGTCTTGTGATTACCGTGCTTATGGTTGTGATCTGTATGGTAAGCGTGAACCGGGCAGATGAAGCCTATGGCGGCGATCAACAGAGCGATCGAGCGGCTTAAGGCTAATGATTTTTCAAAGGACGCATTAATCGAAGACTACAGCAGACGAAAGGATGAATTCGGAACCATGGCCAATGCGGTACAGGAGCTTCATTATGCGCTGGCGAATCAGTATGAGCTCTTTTATGAGATGCTCGAGTCCCAGTCTGTGGGAACCCTTGTCCTTGGCGCGGAGGATGAAAATATCGTAATGATAAATCATATGGCGCTGGAGCTTTTCGGTTTAAAGGAGGAAAGCCGCGAAGGACTTAAGATAAGCGATATCCGTGCACGGTTTGATGAGGAGGAGAATGCGCATATCCGGGAAAAGCTCGATGAGGTGCGCAGTTCGAATAAAGAAATAAGCTTTGAAGAAAGAGTGAACCATGACGACGGAACAAAGCTGGTTCTCCTTGCCTGCGCAAAAGGAATCCTGCTTTCGAATCATGACAGGGTCATCATCGTATCGCTCACCGATATTACCGAGCAGAAAAAACTCGAGGAGAGCCTTCAGATCCTTTCGGAGACGGATTTCCTTACCTCTATCTGTAACCGGAGAAGCGGAGAGTACAGGATCGAGGAGAACATGAAGGAGGGACAGCTCGGGATGTTCTGTCTCTTTGATGTGGACAAGTTCAAGTATGTGAATGATACTTTCGGCCATGCGGCGGGTGACGCCTTGCTGATCGGGATTGCCCGGACCATGCAGAAAACGTTCCGTACCTCCGACATCCTGATCCGGCTCGGGGGAGATGAGTTTGTCGTCTTCGCTGCGGGGATCCAGGATACGACCCTGGGATCGCGGGTCCTCGACCGGTTCCTTGGGAATATGTCTGCGCTGGACGTTCCGGAGCTTCAGGGCCACAGGATAACCATAAGTCTTGGCGCCGTAATCGTTACCGAGCCGGAAGGTTTTTCCTCGATGTACGAGAAGGCGGATTCCCTGATGTATGAAGTAAAGAAAAAAACGGGGAATGCCTATATCTTCTTTGAAGAATAAGGAAAAGTTTCGTTAAACTGTTCTTTTGCGAATACATGGATCCGGGACGAATGCTGCTTCTGCGGACAAAACAACGGCCGGTTCAGCTACTTTACGCTGTACCGGCCGTATCTTTTTTATCCCCACACAAGCTTCTTATATTCCAGAATCATCTTCACACAGTTTTCATAGCCGAGCATTCCGCTGTCCAGACACAGGTGGTAGCCCTTGGCCTGGCCCCATTTTTTCGTCGTATAATAATTATAGTAGCTGGCTCTTTGCTTGTCATTTTTCTGGATCAGATCCTTCGCTTTGGATTCCGAAATGGAAAGCGCTTCCATGACATGCTTCGCTCTGGCCTCTTCGCTGGCATGAATAAAGACGTTCATTGTATTCGGACGGTCCGTCAATGCGTAGTCCGCACATCGGCCGACGACGACACAGGATTCCCGCTCACAGATCTTTTTGATCGCGTCGAACTGCGCCAGGAAGACCCGATGGTTTAACGGCATATCCAGGAACGGAACCGTGGAATAACCGCTTATGGAATAGGTATCCATAACAAGAGAATACAGGAAGCTGTTTGTCGGCTTCTCGTCCTGATGCTCGAATATTTCTTCGCAAAACCCACTTTCCTTGGCGGCCTGCACAAGAAGCTCTTTATCGTAGCACTTGATCCCAAGCGCCTTCGCGGTAGCATCTCCGATATCCTTGCCGCCGCTGCCGAATTCACGGCCTATCGTGATGACAAAATGCTCGGATCCCATAATATACCCTCCTTTCGCAAATCACACTCTCTTCTATTATAGCTTTTTTGGGGTGGAAATCCAAGAAATATCTGCCTGTTGATACGGTCAGCCACGCCAAAAAGCTGCTTGCTGCCGCAGGGATAGTAGATTTAAAGAAGCTGGTTTATCCATTGGATAAGAGCCTGGAAAAATAGGCGGGAAGGGGGGCGTGAAACTCCATATAGGCGCCGGTGACCGGGTGCAGGAAACCAAGGGTCTCGGCGTGCAGCGTCTGGCCGACCAACCCCTTCTCTTCTCTTCCGTAGACCTCGTCTCCAAACAGAGGATGCCCCTGAGCGGCCATGTGGACGCGGATCTGATGGGTCCGGCCGGTTCTGAGGTGAAATTCCATATAGGTGGTTCTTGGAAAACGCTTTAGAACGGTAAACTCTGTGACGGCTTCCTTTCCGTCCGGACAAACGGCCATCCGCTTCCGATTCTTCCGGTCACGTCCGATCGGGAGGTCGATCACACCGCTGTCCTCCTTTACAACGCCCGTAACAAGCCCGACATAGCGTCGCTTGATGGTATGCTCCTTAAGCTGCTCGGCCAGGGACCGGTGGGCCTCGTCTGTTTTACAGACCACCAGAGAGCCGGTGGTATTCTTATCGATCCGGTGCACGATCCCGGGCCTGAGCTCGCCGTTAATGCCCGACAGAGAGTCCTTGCAGTGGTACATGACCGCGTTGACAAGGGTGCCGGAAAAATGGCCGCAGGCCGGATGTACCACCATGCCCTTCGGCTTATCAACGACAAGCAGCGCATCGTCCTCATATAAGATGGACAGAGGAATATCCTCCGGCAGGACGATGCTTTCCGCAGGATCCGGAAAGGTAATGTCCACAAGGTCCCCTTCATGCAGCGCCTGACCGGTCTTTTTCGCCGGAGCATCGTTTACAAGCACTGCCCCCTCCCGGATCAGCTTCTGCAGACCGGAGCGACTCTTCTCCGGGAACAGGGCCGAAAGGTAATGGTCCAGCCTCTCTTCCGCTTCGGACAGCCCTACCTCAAACACACTCATGCCTCGTCCTCACCGGCTTTGCTTTTGTCAGCCTTGCTTTCCCCATCTGCGGAGCTTTTCTCCGATGCATCGTCCTCTTCTTTGCCTTTCTTCTTTTTCTCCGGAAACAGCTTCTCGTAAAGCTTCCCGAAGAACAGGAAGGAGATCACAAAGAGAACGGCCGCACAGACCACAAAGATATCCGCCACATTAAAGACCGGGAAATTGATCGCCTTAAAATAGAGAAAATCGATGACGGAATGATACAGCACCCGGTCGATAAAATTCCCGACCGTCCCCGCGAAAAAGAGGATCAATATGACCTGGAGAAGACGAAACTCCTTCTTCGGAGGTACCCGCATCATAAAATAGATCAGCAAAGCAATGAACACTATGGAAAAGATGATGACCAGGGTATAGAAAAACTGCGGGAAGGATTTCCCGAGGTTAAAGGAGGCAAAGGGATTCCGCAGATAGTAAATCTCAAACACCCCATCCACCAAAACGATGGACTCATGCTCCTCCAGACGGCCGCTGACCAGATGCTTTGTAAGCTGATCGATGAAAATCAGGATGGCGGATATCGGAAGATAATATAATAATGATTTAACAAATAGTTTTGTGCGTTTTGCAGAAGAACTGCCTGTATTCTCACCCATGAAAACCTCCACTTGCTATTGCGCGAATTGATCACACAAATTGGTCTAACTAAACAACTAAAACTTAATTCAAAATAATACTTTGTGCACGAATGTTATAAATATCATAAGTCAAATTAAGAATAAGAAAAAAATATTGTCAGATAGTTTATATTTTTAGGCATTTTAAAATCCTTGAATTTCTCAAAAACGACTATATCTGCCGCTCAAGCATCAAAAAACATGGTGAAAAAATTCCACAAAAGAAAATGGCGATCTGGCATGTTATGGCGACACCTGACAGATCATACGTTCTTGATAAATTGTATGCAATTGAAAAAGTGCACAAAAATCGGTAGCATTAAATCAAGAATTAACAAAAGATCTATATTGTCAGCATAATCAAAACTTTCTGGACAATCAGGAAGTTGTATCTCAAACCGGAACAGTTTTATTCCCATATAAAAACCGGCCATTAGCGCCTTCTACAATATATCCCGTCAATAAAAATGGCAATAATCTATGTGCAAATACATAAATTATTGACACCTTTTGTCTTCGCTTTTCAATTCACAAGCTGAAACTCTTTTTTGGGATTTTGTTTTGAAACACCCCGGAGTCAGGAAAACGAAGCAGCTTACGGGCTAAAACTGTTTCCGACCCGGAGATGAGGCTATATCGAAGGATCCGATCATATCCTGATAGTCGCCTGAGATATCTACCCCCTTGGGAGTCAGGACAAAGATAAAATTGGATACCTTCTGCAGGTTTCCGGAGATCGCGAAGGTTGCGCCGCTGACAAAATCGATGATCCGCTGGGCGATATCGATATTCAGGCCCTCCACGTTCAGTAATACTGTGCGCCCAAGGAGAAGCGTTTCCGTAATTTCTCTCGCATCCTCTACGGATGTGGGCTTAAATACACATACTTCCATACCGGCTGAGCTTCCTTTCTTCGGATGAGAGATCGAGGTAATCTTTCCCGTAGAGCGCTGGGAGGAAGCGGGAGCTATTCTCTCCGGCGCCTGAGGCCGGATCACGGGAGCCGGCTCGGGCTCGTCGTCATAAGCTTCTTCCTTCTGCTTCCTGGAAAACAGTCCCTTTCTGGGCTTCTTCTCTTCAGGTTCTTCTTCGTCAAAATCCTCATCCATGTAGTCGTCATCCTCGTCTTCAGGATTTAAACGCATGACGTTCATCAGATTGTCTATAATACCCATTTTAAATCATCTCCTGCAGACTTATCTGCTGTAATTTCGTTCTCCGAAGATGCCTGTACCCACCCGAACGATGGTAGCTCCTTCTTCAATGGCGGTTTCATAATCGCCGGACATACCCATGGATAATACATCCATAGATACATTATCGATGTTTTCAGTATTGATGTCAACAGATAATTGCTTGATTTTGCGGAACACAGGGCGGTTTTCCTCAGAAGCTACAACATATGGGGCGACGGTCATGAGCCCGCGCACCTTCAGCCCCTTCAGCTCTGAAATCTGCTCGATAAGTGGCAGTGCGTCCTCGCAGGAGACGCCGAACTTCGACTCCTCTCCCGCTGCATTTACCTCGATCAGAATGTCCTGCAAGATCCTCCTTTTCAGAGCCTGGATATTGATCTCCTCGGCCAGACGGAAGGAATCCACGGAGTGGATGAGAACGGTCCTGTCGATGACCTGACGGACCTTATTCCGCTGGAGATGACCGATCATATGCCACCGGATATCCTCCGAAAGCACAGGCGCCTTCTCCAGAATCTCCTGCACCTTGTTCTCCCCGAAATCCCGCTGACCGGCATCATAGGCCTCCTGCAGCATGGATAAGGGCTTGGTCTTGCTGACCGCAAGCAGGGTCACCTCCTTCGGATCCCGTCCCGCTCTTTGGCAGGCCGCCTCAATCCTTTCTCTTGTTTCCCTGATCGATTCCGCTACTGACATGGCTGACCTCCTTAGATCAATTGATTTTCGGTCACATCCGCCCCGTTCAGGGCAATGTGGTCGTACAGCGAAAGGCCGTAGGGCGTCCCGGTCTTTACGATCGTATACTCCGCATTGGAATAGATCGGATCGATCTTCCGGAAGGCCGCATAGCCCTTGTTGACATTAAAGACCCCGGACAGCTTGGAGACTGTCTGGACGGGATAGGTATTGCCGGTACCGGGATCCTTGATCAGATCCCCCTTCTTTACCACATCCTCCTCAATATAGTAGGACTCTTCAGATTCAAAGAACAGGTCCGTCGGGACAAAGACATAGCTCGTCTCTCCCTCCTCGTTCACCGTGCGCTTCAAAAGCCCCAGGGAGTCCGTATTCCCGCCGTGGGTAAAGTATTGCTTCGGCACCAGAAAGAAGGTTTTGTCCACGATCGCCGTATTCGGGATCTTCAGACCCTCCTTCTGATCCAGAAGAAGCTCGACCTCCGTAAACCGCTCGCCGGCATAGCGCACCATCGAGTGGTTCAGAGTAAGCACCAGAAGGTGCGCCCCTTCGGACTCAATGAAACGGTAGTTCGCCGCAGTTTTAAAATCATCACTTAAGAAACGAATTGAGAGCACACCGCTCTCCTCCAGGGCCTCCCGGACCGAATCCTCCACCTCCAGGACAAGAGACCAGTCCTCACTGTTTATCAGCTTATAAACAGCGGAGCCGGCATTCACGGAGCCGGTATTGCGAAGCAGCGTTTTCTGGTAGTCGCCCTCGTTCAGCATGGAAGGGGTTACCGTTTCCGGGGTAATGGTCTCGTACCCGTCGGTATAGTATTCCACGATCCCGGGTTCCGGCGCATAGAGCATATGAAAACCTGCTCCGGCGTTCAGAGAGCCGGCTTCCTGGATACGGCTTAAGGCCTCCAGGTTTCTGGCCTCCATAACCCGGGACACGATGTCCTCCTTGAAGGGATAGACCCGGTAAAAGGAATTCCGGTCAAAGGAGGTGGTGAAGGCGGTAACCTGAGCCGAGATCTCGGACAGGCGCTCCTCCTTAAGCTCCTCGTCCTCCTCGGCGTTGTCTGTGATCATCGTGGATATGGTTCCGGTTTCGTCGACGGAGCAGACCAGGGTTTTTACCGAGGCCTTGCTGCCCTCCTTCAGATAGAAGTTCAGTTCGCCGGAAAGAGGGGTGTTGACGATCGTCTCTGATCTTAGGATCAGGCCGGGATAGGTATTGCTGGAAGCAATGGTTCCGTATTCGACCTCGTAGATTGCGATATGGACGGCACTTGCCCAGGAAATCAGATGATAGAACACATAAATAAGGATGACCAGAAAGATGATCACCCCGATGTTGATGTGCCGCCGTCTCGGATATTGTACGATTTTATGATTATTAGCCATTGGTCAAAACAAAGTGCCTTAAGAAATACGCTCTTAAGGCACTGGGAAGCTCAAACTGCTTAGATTTAAAGAGAGACTACAAGTCTCGCCTTGGCGCATTCCGGCAGCTCCTTCGGATCGCAGGAAACGCTTAAAACGAATTTAATACCGTATTTTTCACTGATGATATCCAGCTTTTCAATCGCAGGAGTAAGATTCTGGGAATCGAGGTTCGCTATGGTCAGGAAGCTGTCCAGATACATTTCCTCCAGATCGTTATCCTGGGAAGCGATCCCGCAGATAAAGCCCATGAACTCATCACAGTTTGTAATGGGATAATCCGCAACATTGATCAACCTTACCCGATTATGAAGCTCATACATATGCTTCGCACTTTTATCGAGGAAGACGATATTTCCGGGAGCCTCTTTTACGGCAACCGCTACACGATCCAAAAGATGCTTTGTCTTCCCTTTCCCGTTCTCTCCTGCAATGATCTCAATCATAGGCCTTTTCTCCCTCCCGTAGTTGATCCGTCTCACAAACGGAGCCTAGATAAATTATAGAATATCTTCCCATGAAATACAACCCATTTTTCGGGTTGAATCGAATGAGATGCGGCGGCAGTTATGGTTTATAGTTGGCGGCAACTACGTTGTGGTGGAGTGCGGCCAGAGGAAGAGACAGGCCATCTCTTGAGGTGTGAAATTGATCAGACGTTGAAAATCCTGCTTTTAACATAAAATTAAAAGCAGGATTTAAAATAAATCAGGAATAAAAAACAGATCAACTTTCAGACGGAGCCCCATAATACCGCATCAACTGGTTCATGACGAGGTAGAGATTGATCTTCGCGTCGGATTTGAAGACGGATATAACCTCCTCCTCTCCCTTCGGATTCTCGACCAGAAGGATGAGGCAGTACCCGGCGTCATAGGTGGTGCCGGTTTTGCCGCCGAGAACCGTATAGCCCTCAGGCGCGGTTTCGGCTCCGGTTTTGTATCGGTTGGTGGTACTCCACGTTACGGTCTGCTCCTCTCCTGCCGCATTGTGGTAGGTAATGTCTGCGCTGGAGGCGGAAAAGATCTCCATGAAGAGCTCGTTCTTGCGGGCCTCGTTTAAGATCAGGTACATATCGTAGGCCGTCGTATAGTGTTCGTCGTCGTGAAGCCCGTGGGGGTTCACAAAATGGGAATTGGTAGCACCCAGAGAATTGGCCTTCTGATTCATGAGCTCGGCGAAGCCTTCCACGCTTCCGCCGACATGCTCGGCGATGGCCACGGCGGCGTCGTTTCCGCTCCGCAATACCATGCCGTACATAAGATCCTTCAGCGTCAGCTCATCCCCGGGCCTCAGTCCGCAGATCGAGGAATCGGAGGGCTGGCTTGCAGCCGCCTCGCTGACGACCACCTTGTCCTCGGGATTTCCGTTTTCCGCGGCGACAAGGAGGGTCATGATCTTGGTGGTACTTGCGGGATAGACCCGTTCGAAGACATGGTAGGCAAAGGGCGTATCCAGGGTTTCGAGATTAAAAAGAGAGGCCGAACGGCAGGTTTGTACATCCGTATTGGCCGTATCTGTATTTTCGTCGGGAAGAACACAAAGATCCTCGGAAAATCCGCGCACCTTCGAGATCTCGGTACGGGCAGTCCGCTTTTCCAGGGGCTCATAAACGGGATAGGGAGAAATGGATACGGTTCCCTCGATCCGCTGGGTACAGCCTGAGAGAACAAAGGCCGAAGCCAATAACGGCAGGAACACGCAGAGTCTTCGTTTATTTATACATTTCACGCCACTCAAGATCTCCTCTGTCCAAAGATTTAATAAGAAGCTCCGCCGTGGCAAGATTTGTCGCCAGGGGGATGTTATGCATATCGCAGATCCGAACCACATTATTTACGTCCGGTTCATGGGATTTCTGGGTCAGGGGATCCCGGAGGAAAATCACGAGATCGATCTCGTTGGCCTCGATGGCCGCCGAAAGCTGCTGGGCTCCGCCGAGATGGCCTGCCAGAAATTTATGGATCGAAAGATTCGCCACTTCCTCCACGAGACGACCCGTGGTTCCGGTGGCGTAGAGCGTATTTTTATTCAGGATTCCCTGGTAGGCAATGCAGAAATTCTGCATCAGCTTTTTCTTGGAATCATGTGCGATCAATCCGATATTCATGAAAACCCCCTTTGTATGCCCCTTCTCCTCTTATCGTCGTTTCGGCCCTTCGTAGACAAAATCCCCTTTTTCCTGAACCACCCGGTTACTGTTCTTGACCTGCTGCAGACTCACGTTCAAAACGAAGCCGAGCCCGATAAACAGGGTTACAAGAGATGTAAGACCGTAGCTTACAAACGGAAGCGGCAGACCGGTATTCGGCATCAGACCCGTCGTAACCCCGATATTGACAAAGGTCTGGAAACCGATAAAGGCAGCCATCCCGCAGCAGATCAGCTTCCCGGCCAGATCCTTCGCCTTTCTGGCGGTCAGGATACATTCGAGCGTAATCAGAAGCTCCAGAACGATGATGGCAATGGAACCGATAAAGCCTGTCTCCTCTCCGGCCACGGCAAAGATGAAGTCTGTCTGGGGCTCGGAAATAAAGCCGCCCATCTTGACCGACGTAACATCCGTATTGTTCAGCCCCTTCCCGAGGAGCTGCCCGGAACCGATGGCGGTAATGGAATTAAGCTGCTGGTAGGCAAGATCCGGGTAATCCTCCGGATGGAGCCAGCTCGCGATCCGCTTAAACTGGTAATCGTCGAGGATCGTCTGGCCCGGGCGCATGATCAGGCTGAAAAAGATCATCACACCGGGAACGCTGACCGCCAGCAGACCTAGAATTATTTTATAACTTAATCCCGCAATAAACAAGAGCGCAAGGAAAATTAATGCGGTAACGATCGTCGTAGAAAGGTCGGGCTGCTTCAGGATCAGAAACAGC
>JAFSXC010000115.1 GCA_017450105.1 Lachnospiraceae bacterium
CTGATGGACGATACCGGTACCGTCGGTCATCGTCACGTAGTCATCGCAGGTCATAAAGAAAGCTTTTTTACGAAGCCGGTCCGCTTCGTCCTTCGCGCCCGGAAACAGCGGCTCATATTCCTTATATTCGAGATCCCTTCCGGGCATTTCCGAAAGGATCTCATACGCCGGAGCGCCGTCCTTTGCAAGAGCTCCGAGCACAGTATCCAGAAGCGCCTTCGCCAGATAATAGGTATAGCCGTCCGCGGCCTTCACCTTCGCATAGGTTTCCTCCGGATTCACACACAGCGCCACGTTCGACGGCAGCGTCCAGGGCGTTGTCGTCCAGGCCAGGAAATACGAATCTTCGTCCTTTACCTTAAACCGCACCACCGCGGAGCGTTCCTTTACAAGCTTATAGCCCTGGGCCACCTCCTGCGAGGAAAGCGGCGTTCCGCAGCGCGGGCAATAGGGAACGATCTTAAAGCCCTTGTAGAGAAGGCCGCGGTCCCAGATCTGCTTCAAGGCCCACCATTCGGATTCGATATAATCATCCTCGTAGGTCACATAGGGATTCTCCATATCCGCCCAGAAGCCCACGGTCGCGGAGAAATCCTCCCACATCCCCTTGTATTTCCAGACAGATTCCCGGCACTTTTTAATAAAGGGCTCCATCCCGTATTCTTCGATCTGGTCCTTGCCGTTTAAGCCGAGCTCCTTTTCCACCTCCAGCTCCACCGGAAGCCCATGGGTATCCCAGCCGGCCTTCCGCGGAACAAATTCCCCCTTCATCGTATGATATCTGGGGATCATGTCCTTTATCACACGCGTCAGAACATGGCCGATATGCGGCTTTCCGTTCGCCGTCGGGGGCCCGTCATAAAAGGTATAGGTCGGGCAGCCCTCCCGAAGCGCCATGCTCTTTCGGAAAATATCCTTTTCCTTCCAGAAGCTTTCTGTTTTCTTTTCCCGTTCTACGGTTTTTACACCCGGGTCAATCTTCTCGTACATTCCGGTTCTCCTCAAATGAAATCAAATACCTGTCCATTTTACCCTTTTCCGTGAAATTATGCAAGAAAGCGCGGGGATTATCTGGTAAATCCACCCATATTATGATGCCATGGAAGAAACCCTGATCTATCCGGGTTTTCTTCATCGGACCGGTGGAAGCGCCTTTTGGGCAGGTCGCCCGGCTTCAGAAAGGACCCATTCAACGCATGAAACCATACAGGGCATTCAAAGATCACGTTGCCGTAAAAAGTATCGTCGGAATCATACTTCTCTTCATCGTTTTCTCTCTGCTCATCAGCTTTGTCGGCCATGAAAGCTTCTATGATGCTCTTTTCTCTCAACCCCGGAGACAGTCTGTTCGTTTATACCGACGGTATCCCCGAAGCGACCAATTCGGCCGATGAGCAATACGAGGAGAGCCGGATGCTGAACGCCCTGAACGAAAATCCGGATGCCTGCCCCCGCGAGATCCTTGAAGCCTTCCATCGCTCCGTCAAAGCCTTCGCAGGGGACGCCCCGCAGTTCGATGATATGACCATGCTTTGTATTAAGCTGAAGGAGTGCTGACGGAATCAGCTGTTTTTCAGACCGCTCCGTGAGGATGTACCCGCAGCGCAGGGCCTCAGAAAACCGCAGCATAGGGCTTTTCGATCTCACGGTCGTATTCCTGGAGAGGATCGATCTCCGCAAGCCGCTGATAATGCTCGATCCCGAGTACCGCCTTCGCCCTCTTCGCTTCACTTTCCCGCCGTTTTTTCTTCAGCGTCTCCGAGTCAAACGAAACCATCAGATCCCCGGCCTTTACCCGGTCTCCCACATCCACCAGAAGCTCCTGGGAGGTCACCTCATAAAGCGCGGTAAGCTCGGCCGCCCTGTCCGATTCGATCCGGTAGACCTTCTCTTCGAACCCCGACAGCGTAAGCGTCGCTTCATACACCGGAACCAGGTCCCCTCTTTCGACGGTCACGGTTTCCCGCTCCGTCGCCACATAGGATATCTCCCTCGCAGGTACAAGAGGATCCATTTCCTCATTGGCACAGCCGGACAAAAGAAAAAGAACAGGCAAAACCGCTCCTGCCCGTCGGATGCGGGCGGAGCGCCTTTGCCTGTTCCCGATTTTCTTTACATTTACCATACCAGGGTCCTGTCGATCTCCGTAATCAGCTCCTCTGTCGTAAAGGGCTTGGGTATGTTCCCGTTCATTCCGGCCTCCCTTACCTTTTCGAGGTCCGATTCAAAGGCGTTTGCCGTCAGGGCAATTACCGGGATCGAGGAGACCTCTTTGTTCTCAAGCCCCCGGATCCTTCTCGTTGTCTCCAGACCGTCCATGACCGGCATCTTGACATCCATCAGAACCAGATCGAAGTCCTTCGGCTTCGCGCCCTTTAACTGCTCGATCGCATCGATCCCGCTCTCGCAGGTCCGGACATTGAAGCCGAATTTTTTGAGCTGCCGTTTGGCCAGGACCAGGTTGATCAGAGTATCATCCACAACGAGGATATTCCTGCCGGTGTAATCCTTGTGCATGGCATCCGCGCTGTCCTGCTCCGAAGCCTCCCTGGCCTCTCCCTTCGCCGGCGGGAAGGGCACGACAACGATGAATTCGCTTCCCTCTCCCTCCCTGCTGTTCAGGTCGATGGTCCCGCGCATCTTGTTCACGATATTACGAACGATCACCATCCCGAGACCCGTACCCTGCGTTTCATGTACGCTTTCCTTGTCCTCGCGGGCATAGGCGTCCCAGATATGCGCCATAAATTCCTCGGACATTCCGATCCCGGTATCCTTCACCCGGATCTCATAGGTAAGTACGTTGTCCCGCTTCAAGAGCTTTCCCGTCAGCGACACGCTGCCGCCCTCCCGGGTATATTTGTAGGCGTTCGAAAGGAGGTTTAAGATCACCTGGTCAAAGCGGAGCTTGTCACATTCCACCAGATCCTCTCCCATGCCTTCCACGTCCACCGAAAAACGCAGCCCGCTGTCATCCATCTTCACACGGATCATATCCGCACATTCGATCAGCAGCTTTTTCAGAACCACCGGCGAGGTCGTAAACTCCAGCTTCCCGCTCTCGATCTTTCCCATATCCAGAATATCGTTGATGAGACGAAGAAGATGGTCACCCGCGGTATTGATCTTTCCGAGGTAATCCCGGACCTGCTCCTTATTGTCGATCTCCTCCGCGGCCAGCCGGGAGAAGCCCATGATCGCATTCATCGGCGTTTTGATATCGTGGGACACATTCGCAAAGAATTCCGTTTTTGCACGGCTCGCGCTGTTCGCCTCGTCAATGGCTCCAAGCAGCATTTTCTGCCTTTCCTCGAGCTCCTGTTTCTGCGTGGCGATCAGCCGGTCCGCATCCATTTTCTGAGCCCTTAAATCATCGATCACAGAAACCATGACCAGAAGCCTGTCCACCCCGAGGCTCCCTCTTTCCACGACCTGGTATTCGATGCGGATCCACTTTTTGCTTTCCTCGTCCTTAAAGACAAACTCTCTTTTTTCCGAATCCTGAAACAGCTCCGTCCGGACCCGGTTCACATCCCGAAGAAGCCCCTTCGTATCCTCAGCCGCATCCTCCAGCTTCGATGCCATGTAATCCAAAAGTTCCCCGCAGTCCGCGCTGCTCTCCAGAGCCATGGTTTCATCCTGCTTTACGATCTTTAGGGAGTCGCTCACAAAGTCCGCGAGGTAGATGCAGTGGTACTCCTCCGCAAGCGTCGCTATGATCTGGTTGTCCAGCTTGATATGGCCGAGCTCGGTTTCGGAGATCAGCGTCGCCGAGCCGAAGGCCTTTACGGGCTTTCCGTTTTCATCAAAGGAGGTCGTATACTTCACACGGAACGGAATCCGTCCGACCGTAAGCGGAATATCCGCCTCGATCTCCGGAATCCCCTCGTCGATACGCCGCATCATCTCCCGGTACATATCGGCATAATCCGGCGGAAAGATCCCCATGTCAATGGCCGGCTCCGGATAGTTCTGCACCAGCGCAGGCAGCCCCAGGTCTCTCATACACCGGTAGCAGGGCCGCATTTCCTTCGTGGCGATCGTATATTCCCAGTTGTAGATGTTGATCTGCTCACTGGCCTGCTTGTATCTGGACTCGGCATCCTCAAGAGAAAGCATGGCTCTCTTTTCGTTGGAGACATTCCGCACCGACTCATAGATATAGGCCCCCTCCGGGGTCTTTTCGATCAAAACAAACCGGCAGCGTAAACACACCTTGTCAAACCCGCAGCAATCGGAAAAAACCGACATCCAGGTCTCGAGCTGCTGCTCCTCCCCCGTTTCGACACATTCCGAAATAGCGTCATGGAAGAGCTTCATGTTCTCTTCATCAAAGCTCTTTTTGGGATCGGCCCTAAGGAAATCCTCCTCCGAAACATTCATCCAAAGCTCCGGAAGAAAGTCCTTATTGATCGCCTGGGTTTTTACCTCTCCGTCCTTAAATAAAAGAATGGACGCCGGTTCCGAGAACCTGCTGTTAATGATTTCTTCATACTTCATTCATACGGTCTCCTTTGTACTGACCTTCATGAACGCTGATAAAGCGTTTCCCGCGCGAAAAATCATTTTATTATAGCATATTATCCCCAACGGAAAAAGACTCTCTGTAAAAAAACAACGCATTCGCCGACTCACTC
>JAFSXC010000116.1 GCA_017450105.1 Lachnospiraceae bacterium
ATCGTCATCGTATCGGCGATCGCGTAGGTCTCGATATCCTCGATCGGGATCGTACTGGAGGTCGTGATCTGGCCGCTGGACAGCTCCAGATCAATGGCCTGGGCGATCTTTCCGATCAGTTCGTTGGTTTTCTGCGCCTGGGGGTAGACCGACAGCATCATCAGCGCGGTCATCACCAGATTCACCAGCAGAAGCGCCAGGATCAGCACAGAAATCATGTTCTTCTTCATTTACGTAAGTCCTTTCCCGTCAGCCCCTTTAATCCAGGTTCTCCGAATTAAAGGAATTATAGATCTTTATCTCCACCCGGCGGTTTCTGGCGCGGCCTTCCGGCGTGGTATTGTCCGCCACCGGCACGTACTCTCCGCGGCCGGAGCTCTTGATATGTCCCGAGGGGATCGTGGTAATACTCCTTATATAATCCGCCACGGACAGAGCGCGGTACATCGACAGGACGTCGTTGCTCTCAAAATGGGCGCTGTGGATCGGGACGTTATCCGTATGGCCCTCGATCTCGATCACGTTATTCTGGTAATTCTGCAGGATCAGGCCGATCTTGTCGATCAGCGGGACCGCCTCGCCCTTCAGATCCGCGCTTCCGGAGTCGAACAGGATCGCTCCGTTCAGCGTGAGCTGGACGTATTGGGCATTAAAGCTTACCTCGAGCTGGTCCTGGATCCCGTATTGCTGGCTCAGCTCCTCGATCTCATCCGCCATCTTTTCGGACTCGGAGAGCTCTCTCTGCTCCAGCGCCTCCATGGCCTCCTCGAATTCGGCGATCGAATCCTCTTCCCCCTCTTCGCCCTCGACATCCGACTCGTTCTGGGCGGAATTCGCCTGGGGGTTATAGTAAACATCCATTTGTTTTAGCTGCGAGATTCCGGAGCTGATCATACCCGCATCTCCTACCGAGGATCCGCCGGCCGGCAGGATCGAAAAGCTGGACTGCAGAGACGCCACGACGGCTTCGAACTTTGCCGCATCCACGGAGCTCATCGAGAACAGCAGAACGAAGAAGCACAGGAGCAGATTCATCAGATCCGAGAAGGTAGCCATCCATCCCGGCGCGCCTCCGCCGCCGGATTCTTCCTTTTTCCGCTTCGCCATCAGCCCTCACCTCCGGCGTCACCGCCGATAGTCAGGGCCTCTCTCTGGGCCGGGGCGATGAAGGATTTCAGTTTTTCTTCGATCACGCGGGGATTCTCACCGGCCTGGATCGAAAGCAGACCCTCGACCGTAATCTCCTTAACCATCATCTCGTTATCGTTATTCACCGACAGCTTCGCACCGGTAGGCGCGCAGATCCAGTTGGCGATCAGGGAACCGTAGAGCGTCGTCAGAAGGGCAACGGCCATATTCGGTCCGATCGTACTGGCATCCTCCAGGTTTTTTAACATGTTCACGAGACCGATCAGGGTCCCGATCATTCCCCAGGCGGGGCCGAGCGCTTCCCATCTTGCCCAGAAGCCGATAACCTTTTTATGGCGGGCTTCCACACAGGCCAGGTCCGTTTCCAGGATTCCGCGCACGAGCTCGGGATCCGTACCGTCGACAACCAGCATAATTCCCTTCTTCAGGAAGGGGTCCTCGATTCCGTTTGCCGCTTCCTCGAGCGCCAGAAGACCTTCCTTCCGGGCTACGTTGGAGAGCTGGATTATATTTCCTATTACCTCTCCCACGTCATACTTCGGATCCTTAAAGGACATGGTAAGCGATTTCACGCCGGCCATAAAGTCCGGGAGCTTATGGCAGCCCAGCGTACCGAACATGGATCCGCCGATGGTAATGATGACGGAAGGGATATCTATGAAGTTTCCGATCGCGGACACGCCTCCGGAGGAGACGATACCGAAGATAACCATGACAAGCCCGAGGGCAAATCCGGCTAAACTCGCTATATCCAAGGCTTTTTCCCTTCGCTTTTCCGGGCCGTCCCTTTCTTATTATATAGGGAAAAGGACAGACTCCAAGTACTGTTATGATTTTACCCGACTTTGCACGGGTTGTCTACTTTTTCTTCAATTTTCTTTGGTAATGCCGCAAAACGCCGGCGGTTTCCCCGCCGGCGTCCTTGCCGATTCTGCAATCCTATTTTATGAGCAGCTCAAGCTTTTTGGGATCTGCGAAAGCACTTTCCACAATCTGAGAAATAATACTCGTATATCCTTTTCCCATGCTTTTCGCTCGTTCTATCGTCTGAGGCTTCAGGCGGATCGATACCGTACGTTTTCGATTCGATTCCGCTTCGGCCTTACGCATATCCTTCACTCGATAAAACCTCTTCAATTCTTCATCCGTAAGAGGAGGGCAGTCCTCATCGTATTCCTGCGGCAAAGCCGCAGCCCTTTTCAGCTCCGCAAGCTGACCCTCCGTCGGCCGTTCTCCTTTTTTCAGTACAGTTCTAACAATTCCCAAAATAAGCCTCCCGCTCATTATACTCTGCGAAGCGCGCCGAAATAATTCTATGTATCTCATTTCGCATTGTATACACGACTACGATGATCTCTCCCACCCTCCCGATCGTAAGGTATCTTTCTTCTCCGTTCCTGTTCTGGAAAAACTCGATTCTGTTTTCATCTGCAAACACAAATCTTGCTGTTTCAAACGAAATTTTATGTTTTTTAATATTCCTCTTATTCTTCTCCTCATCCCATTCAAACAGCAGATCTTTCATGAATAAAGTATAGCATATGTAACACAAATATGCAATACATTCTTCTCTTCCATCGCGCAAAACGCCGGCGGTTTCCCCGCCGGCGTCCTTGCCGAAATGTTCTTCCTTAATGATTCTATGCTGTTATCTCATTACCTCTTCAGATTGATCAGCTCTTCAAGCAGGCTGTCTGAAGTGGTGATCACGCGGGAGTTGGCCTGGAAGCCACGCTGGGTCGTTATCATATCGGTAAACTCGGTGGACAGATCCACGTTACTCATTTCCAGCTCCCCGCTCGTCATCTTCGAGCCGTCGGCGTTGATCTCCTGGCCGATGCCGTCGAATTCGCCGGAGTTTAAGGTCGTCGCGTAGCAGCTTTCACCGATCTTTTCCAGACCCGAGGCATTCGCGAACTGGGTTACGGCGATCTGGCCGAGAAGGACCGTGTTGCCGTTGTCGTAGGAGCCGTAGATCTTGCCGCTGTTCTGGACAGAGATGCTGGTCAGAGCGCCGAGCTTTTTGCCGGCGTTGGTGTTATCCGTGGAGTTGGTACCGCGGTTGGCGCCAGCGGTGCTGACCTTGCCGTTATTCTCATTCAGGAGGAAGGAGAAGTCGATGGCAATATCCTTGAAAGCATCGGTATAACGGTCATAAGTCCATCCAGTAGTGTCTGTTTCCGGAGGAACTCTCCCGGTTGTATCAGCATCCAGTGCGGTTTTAGCCGTTCTGAGCATGAGGTAAACCGGCTCCTTATTATTAGCAGGCGCTTGGATGAGCGTCGGCGGATTTTGTGTCTTATCCATGACCTTCGCTCCGTTTCCTGACACATAAACAAACTCCCCGATTGCCTTATCGAATGTAACAGTCACATCTGGGAAAGCATCTTTTGCAGCCGCTGTCACAGTTACGTTTCCATTTCCGTCTACGGTATGAGGAAGTACCTGCTTATTATTCTGATCAAGAATAGATGTAAGTGAAACAGTAAACTGTCCGTCAAGAACAATATTACTCGTTGGATCAATTGCCTGCTTTACAGAAAATTTAGCCGTGTACGGATACCCCATATCGTCATAAAAATTCAGACTCATGGAATAACCGTCATCCGTACTCAGATCCGGCGTATTCTTGTCGATGATACCGGAAATATAGGCCGCCTCCGTAGCCTCCGGGGGGCTGGTCAGATTTTCGGTCTTCATAATATCGAGAGCCGACACCGTATCCTTCTTAATCTCAATGCTTCCGTCCGGAAGCTCTACAGCCTGCCACCCCATCACATGATACCCGGTGGAGTCCATGCAAAGCGTCCCGTTCCCATCCACGTAGAAGCAGCCATCCCGTGTAAAGACATTTCCGGAGCCGGAGTCCACGATGAAGAAGTTCGTCGAGTTGGAGTCCGTGAGCCGCAGGTCAAAGGGCTTCCCGGTGGTCTGGGCCGCACCGGCTGTGGTGATCTTCACCGCGGTCGCCGCGGTGGAAACGCCGAGACCGATCTGCTTCGCGTTCACACCGCCGATATTGCCGGACGGGCCGGAAGCGCCGCTCATGTTCTGGTAGATAATATCCGAAAAGGTTACGCTTGACGCCTTAAAGGCGACAGTATTGACGTTGGAAATATTGTTACCGATAACGTCCATCTTGGTCTGGTGATTTTTTAACCCCGACACGGCGGAGTAAAGTGATCTCATCATAAGGCAATGCCCTCCGTTTATGCGCATCCTCTGTCAGTCGGATGCGGTGTGTGCCCCCTCAAAGGTCCGGCACATTTTATGGTTCCTTTTTACAGCAGCACGGCGCCGTCGATGTTCGTAAAGACGTTTTCCGTGTCGTCACTCTTGTTCATGGCGGTGACCACCATATTGTTCGGGACGTTTACGATGAAGGACAATTCATCGACGACCACCAGCGTATCCTTAATGCCCTTACTCCCCGCCTGTCGTACGCCCTCGTTCAGCTTCTCCATCTGGTCCTTAGAAAGCTCGATCCCCCGGTCCCTTAAGCGTTCGGATGCGTGCTTTGAAAACCGGATCTGGCCTTCCTCCGTTGTGATCTTTTGCTTTAAGACCTGATCGAAGGAATCCTTATCCTCCGTGTTCTGAACCCGTTTTTTGATCCCGTCGGAGAGGTAGGCTGCGTAGGCCTGTTCAATGGAGGTGCCCGGCTGATTTATGTTCAACATAGGCCGTTCCCTCTTACACCAATGCAGCTTCTTCTGCCGTCGTCGTATCCGTCGCCGCCTCCGGGGTCTCCGCCGTTTCCACAGGCTTCGGTCCGTAGGTCCCGCCGGCCGCGTAATCGCCCCAGCCGTACTTTATGCAGACCTCCTCGAGGCTCTCGAGCTTCTCGACCGAGCTCTTGCTTAAGAACTGCTTCGTATAGGCATCCATCGAGTCGTAGAGGAACCTCAGCTTCGCCACATTGACCGCGTCCCCTTCGCCGAGTCCGAAGGCATTCGGAAGCTGCCCCGCCAGATTATCGAAGGTGGCAGCCATCACGTTCGCGTCGGAATAGGTTTCGTCCATCACGCTGACCAGGTCGTCCACGTTATAGAGGTTGTCCTCCACCGAGATAAAGTTCTTTCCGTTTTCGTGGGTCACGTAATCCACCTTGCCGGTGATCTCGCTCACATTCCCCTTGGAATCCGTTACGTTTAAGGTTACATATTTTCCGACCAGATTATCGGCGCTCATACCGGCCATGCTGGTCTTCATGTCGTCCAGAGACTGGACCTGGGAAAACGTCGCCATCTGGGCCACATAATCCGTATTCTTGGAGGGCTCCAGCGGGTCCTGGTTCTGCATTTCCGCCACCAGAAGATTGATGAAATCCATCTGGTCCAGCTTACTGTTGCCCTTGGTGTTTTTCTCCTGGGATACGACAGAGGAGGCCGTGTCGACCATCTGGCCATCCTTGATCTGCTGCGCGTATCCGCCAAGTCCTACTGCCATGGGTTTTCCTCCTTTCCGTTATCAGAATTTACGCTCTCGCGTCCATCGTATTTCCGTTGTCCAGCATGATCCGGGCGGCGAGCTGTTCTTCCTCGCTCATCAGGCCCGTAAGACCGTCCAGCTCGTCCGAGCGAAGGGTTCTTCTCTGACCGCGTTCCTGCCCGTTTTCCTTATTCTGCTGTTCCTCTCCGGTCGGTGCATTCCCTTCCTCGAGGTTCCGTTCAAATTCGTGGGAGGCTACGGTTACCTCGACCTCCGTCACCTTCATGCCGGCATTTTCCAGCGTCGCGCGAAGATTTACGATCTGGGCCTCCAGCGCCTCCTTCACGGTCTGATTCGCTGTTTCGATCCGGGCGGTAACGTTCCCCTGCTGCTCGGATACGTTGATCAGGATCCGTCCGAGGTTTGCGGGGTTAAGATGCATCTCCACCGAGGTCGTATCCGCCGTTATGTTCGTCCGGGCGAATTCCTGGATCTGGCTTAAGATCTCCCGCGGATCCACCGTCGGCCGGAGCGGCTGCGGGGCTTCTGCTGTTCTTACGTCCCCAAGATCCCGGTTCATCTCCGTCATATTCGCTGCCGCGTGCTCCTCGGAAAATTTCGGGAATTCCGTCTTCTCTTCCTTTGTTCCGAAGCTTTCTTTCCCGTTCTCCGGAGCCTTCTCACCGGCAAAGGCGTTTTCGTTCTTCGCGTTCTCCTCCGGCTTCGCCTCGGCAACGATAGGCTTTCCTTCCTCCGGGGTCTCCTCTACGGGATTGTCGGTCCGGATCTCCTCTGCCATGGGCTTTGCTTCGCGGTAGGTCTTATCGAACACGGCCTCGTTCTTCGGTTCTTCCTCTGTTGCTTCTTCGTTTTCAACCGTTGTTTCCGTTTTTACCGCGACAGTCTCAACCGTCCTGTCCGCCGGTATCTCCTCAGGCTTTGCGGCCATATCCGCCGCTGTTTCCACGTTCCTTTGGACTGCCTCGGGGTTCGTTTGAACCGCCGGTTCCTCCGGCTTATTCTCCGGCACAACAAAATCCGCCGGTACTTCCATCGCCGTCGGTGCTTCCTCTTTCTGCATACCGTAGGCTAAAAGCTCATCTACGGTTATGCCTTTCTCTTCCGTGAGATTCGTGACAAGTTCATTGACTTGACCCATGATTCCGTTCAGGTCCTGATTCAGCAGCAGCTCTGTGTTGTCTTCGGCACCGGTCGCCTCCGCGATCAGCGCCACCAGGTTCTCCGGGATCAGAAGATCCGTTGCGGTAAGTCCCAGGGTTTCCATGGCCTCATTCAGCTCCTCGTCCGTAAGGCCCGTTTCCTCTTCCAGGATCTGGCGGATCCCTTCCTCGAGCTCCGAGCCAAGCGCCTCAAGCTCCTTCGGATCCTTCGGGAGGTCCTTCGGTGCTTCCTCGATCCTTAAGCTGTCCTTCTTCGAGGCGATCGTCTCCACAGGCCTGCTTTCCGCCTGCTTCGCTGCCCCCTGTACCGAGGCGTTCGCATCCGTTTGCGCCATTTCCTTACCATTCAGGTTTCCCTGCACACCGCTTTGTTTCTTCAGAAGCGTTCCGAACGCCGCAGCCCCGGGTTCCTGTCCCTGCTTCGTTTCCCTCACAGGCTGCGGCGCCATAACGCTTTGTGCGCCCTTTTGTCCCATGAGGTTTGAAACCGATGTACTTGTCAATTCGTCTCCTCCTTTCGTTTATTTCTATCTCCAAACCAATCTGGAAATATCGTAACAGTTCAGGCCCAATGTCAGTAACTTAAGCCCATATATTTCCTCGGAGCGCGAGCAAGAGGGCCCCGGGCCGAGCACGGGGGACCAGTGCTTTTCCGGGAGGTCGTTCTTTTCGCGGGGCCCCCGCGCACTTAAGTCCGGGAGATGGCTTGTGGGAGCGACGCCAATACGTAACTTCGCTTAAGTTACTGACATTGGTTCACAACCTCTCCGCACAGTTCCTCTTACTGGTTCGGATGCAGAATCTCCGTCACCTTTGCCGCATTCTCCGGGCTCATCTTTGCCATAATATCCGCCGCTGCCTGGGTATTCATATGGTTCAGGATCTCCGCCACCAGCGCGAGGTCATTCGTCATCGTATCGAAGATCGCCGCCGCGCTCTTCGGCGCCATGGCCGAATACTTGGCCACATATTCCTCCATCTCCTGAGAGATCGCTTCCTGGCGTACCGCTTCCCGGTAGAGAGCCTCGGCGTTGACCGGATCGATGCTCTCATAATAGCTTATATATTCTTTTATATCGGGTGCTTTGTCGGAAAAGACAACCTCTTCGTAGAATTTTTGTTTCTCTTTTTCGAATTCCGCCTGCTGCTCCTCGTAAACGCGAAGCTTCGCCACCTCGGCCTCCAGCTCCGCGACATAGGCCTCATCCGTTTTATTCCCCTCCTGCGCCGCAGCCAGATCCAACTCCAACTGCTTTATCACCTCCACGGCCTCGTCCACCGAGGCATAATGGTACTGCAGCTCCTCCTCCGAAAGGACATTCCCCTCCTCGTCCGTTTCCGGGGGCAGGATCTCCTTCAGGATCGGGACATTTCCGATCAGAGGCCGCATGATCTGGCTTCCGAAGCCGCCCACATCGGCGTGGATCAAGAGCGCCAGGATGGCCAGCCAGATAACGATGATCAAGATGGTCACAAGGAGAACGGCGATCTTACCGCCTACGGTTTCCCGCTCCTCGTCCTCAAAGACGTCCTCTCCGTTTTTCTTCTTTTTCTTTTTATCCTTTTTGGCCGCCTTTTTCGCTTCCTTTGCGGCTTTTTTCGCGGCCTTCTTGTCCTGCGCCGGCTTCGCTCCCTCCGCAGATTCTACCGCTTCCGCTCCATCCGCCATGATGTCCCTGCCGGGCTCTGCCGGTTAAGCAAAGCCCTCCTCCTCTCTCCAATCGAAAACAAATTACGAGCCCGCTCCGTAGGTATAGCTGACCAGCCCGTCGATCTCCTTGCTCTCCTCGTAGGCCAGCTCCTCCTTAAAGGCATCCAGCGCCTTCTCCCGGAGCTTTTCATGCATCTTCCTCTCCTGCATGGCCTCCTGGAGCTTAAACCGCGCGGCGTTTAAATCCTTTTCCGCCCTCTTCAGCTCCATCATCTGGGCCCGGATCAGCACCTTCATCGATTCCACGGCGCGGCGCATCTCCTCCATTTCGAGCGGCACGAGCTTCTGCCCGTCGGCGCGGAGCTGTCTCGCTCTCTGCTCATACCCGGCTCTTCGAAGGATCAGAGCCTGGAGCTTTTCCTCCTCCTCATTATACCGCATCTGGGCAAAGCTGTACTCCGTCTTTGCCTGGTCCTCCATCTTTACTTTTACGTTCAGGATGCCCTGCATCCGGTAATTGAATTTCGGCAAAGCTGCCACCTCTTATCAAATCAGCCCGCTTCCGTCAGCTTCTTCTCCGCCATCCGTCTCTGGTACTCCTCGATCTCCTTCTGCTCCTCGATCTTCGCCTTTTCATCCGGCAGCATATAGTCCGGAGGGAGATCGGCGATCTCCGGCTCCATCCCCTGTGGGAAGATCTCGTAGAGCTTTTTCATTGTCTCCTCAAAGGACCAGGGCTGATGGGTCGGCTGCTGCAGGAACTGGTTCACGGCATCGATCTTGTCGATCGCGTTGTCCACATTGGGGTTCGAGCCGCGCTTATAGGCCCCGATATTGATCAGGTCCTCGGCCTCGGCATAGGTCGCCATTACATTCCGCATCTGCCCGGCCGCCTTTTTGTGATCCCCGGAGGCAATGGCACTCATACACCGGGAGATGCTGGCCATAACGTCCACGGCCGGATAGTGGTTCCGGTGGGCGATCCGGCGGTTTAATACGATGTGGCCGTCCAGAATCGACCGCGCCGTATCGGCGATCGGCTCGTTCATATCGTCCCCGTCTACGAGGACGGTGTAGAGGCCCGTGATCGAACCCGTCTTGCCGTTGCCCGCGCGTTCTAAGAGCTTCGGCATCTCGGCATAAATACTCGGGGGATAGCCTCTGGTCACAGGCGGCTCCCCGGAAGCCAGCCCGATCTCCCGCTGGGCCATCGAGAAACGGGTCAGACTGTCCATCATCAGGAGCACATCCTTCCCCTGATCCCGGAAATATTCCGCAATGGCGGTGGCGGTCTTCGCGGCCTGACGCCGGATCAGGGCCGGCTTGTCGCTCGTGGCGATGACCACGACGGAGCGGCGCATACCCTCCACCCCCATATCGTTCTCTACAAACTCTCTTACCTCTCTGCCGCGCTCCCCGATCAGGGCGATGACGTTGATATCGGCCTTGGTATTCCGGGCGAACATACCCATGATCGTGGATTTCCCGACACCGGAGCCAGCAAAGATCCCGATCCGCTGGCCCTTCCCGACGGTCAAGAGGCCGTCCACGACCTTGACGCCGAGGGAGAGCACGTCCTTAATGATCACACGGTCCATCGGATCCGGCGGCGCCGCCTCGGTCGGATATTCCACGGTCAGATGGGAGAAATCCGCTCCGTCGGTGGGTCTTCCGATCCCGTCCAGAGTATGGCCGAGCATCCCGTCCCCGACGGGCACATTTAAGGGATGGCCCGTATTTTCAACCACACAGCCGACGCCGAGGCCCTCGGTACTGTCTAACGGCATCAGAAGGATCCGTTTATCCCGAAAGCCCACGACCTCAGCCATAAGCTCCTTCCCCTTTTCCGGGTCCAGGATAATGCGGCACAAATCATTCAGTTTCGCTTCCGGCCCGACGGATTCGATCGTAAGTCCCACAATCTTCATCACCTTCCCGAGGTGCTTGTAATGGGGACGTTCCGCGGCCTGAAGATATTTTGTCATGTTGAACTCAGGCATATGCTCTTTAAGTCCTTTATCAGGCTCTCCAGATGGACTCCGAGGCTGCAGTCAAAAAAGCCCGCGTCGGTTTCGATAATGCACTTATTTTCACCCAGCGTACCATCCGCCACCACCTCGAGGTGGTACTCCTCTCCGACCTGCTCCCTGATCTCCTCCAGATGGGCCGACAGGTAGGGGAAATTATCGTTGCTCGTTTTGATGCGGAACTCCTTACTGCCCTCCACGCCCATGATCGTATTCATCACAAGGTAGGACAGGATCTCCTTCTTGTCGTCGAACTGGATATGAAAGACCTTATTGAAAACGGTCAGCATAACGTCCAGCATCTCCGGCTCCAGAGCCGAAACGGCCGCCTCCTTTTCCCGTTCAAGCTCCTCGATCTTCGCGTTCAGGGCCGCCTCCTGCTCGGCAAGGAAGGCATTCTTCTCCTCCTCTGCCCTTGCCGCGCCCTCGCTGTAGCCGCTTTCCATCGCCTGCTGCCGGATCCCGCCGGCTTCGGCCTCGGCCTCCTGCAGGATCGCGGCAGCCTGCGTCTGCGCTTCCGCCACGATCTGCTCCGCAAGGGCTCTCGCCTCCTCCGCCGCCTTACTGTTTTCGGGGTCTGGCTCCGGCTCCTTCGGCACATAGTCGTCCGGATCGATCATCTCGACGGGAAGCCCCGGAGTAAAAGCGGAAGAAGCCTCTTCACCCTCTGCTTCTTCGCCATCCATGGGTGCAGATTCTTCTTCCTCTTCTTCCGGAAACTCCTCAGGATGGTGCTGGCGGTAGAGCTTCCGCTTCTCCTCCTGCTCTCTTTTCTCTCTTTCCAGATGTACCTCGATGAGCTCCGCTGCCTTCCGGTCCGAGTTGATTTTCCTCGTCCTGCGATTGTCATCGGAGGACTGGTAATACTTATAAAGCACGCTTCCTCCCGGGAAAAAGTATTATACGATGATCTCGTCTCCGCCGCCGCGGCTGATGACGATTTCGCCCGCATCCTCGAGCTTCCGGATAACGGACACGATCTTCTGCTGCGCTTCCTCCACGTCCTTCATACGCACCGGCCCCATGAACTCCATATCCTCTTTGATCATCGCGGCCAGACGTTTACTTAAGTTCTTGAAGACGACGTTCTGTACCTCTTCATTCGCGCCTTTTAAGGCAACCCCGAGGTCGTTATTATCCACATCACGCAGCACACGCTGGATCGCACGGTCGTCGAGAAGAAGGATATCCTCGAAGACGAACATCTTTTTGCGGATCTCGTCGGCAAGCTCGGGCTCTTCGATCTCGAGGGATTCCATAATATGCTTTTCTGTTCCGCGGTCCACGGAATTCAGGATCGCAACGATCGAATCCACACCGCCGACGATCGTGTAGTCCTGGTTGATCAGAGACGCCAGCTTCCGTTCCAATACCCTCTCCACCTCCTTGATGACGTCCGGGCTCGTCCGGTCCATCATCGCAATACGCTTCGCAACATCCGACTGCTTGTCGGGCGGGAGGGAGCCGATGACCAGAGAGGACTGCGCCGGCGCCATATAGGAAAGGATCAGCGCGATCGTCTGCGGATGCTCGTCCTGGATAAAGTTCAGGATCTGGCTGGGATCGGTCTTCCGGATAAATTCGAACGGGCGGACCTGGAGGGAGGCGGTAAGCTTCGAGATAACCTCCTGAGCCTTGTCCTCGCCGAGCGCCTTGTCGAGCAGTTCCTTGGCATAGCCGATACCGCCCTCTGCGATGTACTGCTGCGCCAGGCAGACCTGGTAAAATTCGTTTAAAACCTCCTCCTTGGTAGTCGGAGAGATACTCCGGGTATTGGCGATCTCGAGGGTCAGCTCCTCGATCTCGTCCTCCTTCAGATGCTTGAATATGGTGGCGGAGCGCTCCGGTCCCAGCGTAATCAGCAGGATCGCCGCCTTTTGCAGCCCGGTATATTCGGATGATTCTTCCATGAATCCTGTCTCCAATGGCCCCTCCCGGATTGCGCTTTCTTTGCGCTGCCGGGCACGGGCTTTGTCATAATCTGTCTTCCGTCGTTATCCCCAGTCCTCATTCAGCCAGTTACGGAGCAGGGCCGCCGTGGCCTCGGGATTCTCGTCTACAAACTTCTCGATCATAATACGGACATCGGACTTCTCCTGGAAGCCGATATCCTCAAGCGGCTCCTCCTCCGCTTCCTTTGTGGCCTCAAGGAGGCCCTCCACGGAAAGCTCGGGTTCGGGCTCGGGCTCCTTTTCCTTCCGGGTACTGCGGAACACGACGAAGCCGAGCATCGCGAAGATCAGGATCGCCAGCGCGATCTGCAGCCAGTCGGTCAGCGACCGTCCCTCGTTGGAGGAGTACTGGAAGAAGGGCACATCGTAAGCCATCAGCGAAATATTGTTCACCGGAATCCCCGTGGCGTTGGACACCAGGGTCAAGAACTCTTCGTCCACGTCCGTCCGGATCCGCTCGTTGTTCTGCTCCACGAACTCGTCGAAGGTCATGTCGTCGAGCGTACCGTTCGCCTTCAGCGTATCCTCATTATACACCACATAGCGCGTTGCGACCGCCGAAAGAGAAGAATTTTCCCGATCCAGATCCCCGCCGACGCCGGTTGTGGTCGTAATCCGCTCGCTGGGCAGATATTTTTTCGTCATATCCGAGATCGTCGCCTCGGTATATTCGTTGTCCTGGATCACGTAGGTCGTATCGTCATTCGTATCCGTTCCGGGCACGCCGGCATTTCCGCCTCTGGTCTCGGACTCGTACAGGGATTCGGAGTCCAGATAGCCCTGGGACTGACCCTCGTCCACGTAATAATGATGGTCCACAACCTCTCTGTTGTCAAAGGAAATGGAAAGATTTAAGCCCACCTCCACATTGTCGTAAAGATCCGTACCGAGAAGGACCTGGCGTACCTGGTTCTTCACCGACTGCTCCAGCTTGGAGCGTAAGGTAAGCTGGGAGTTCGCAAGGCCGGCCGTAGAGCGGCTGTCGGTACCGGAGAACAGGACGTTTCCGTCGGAGTCCAGGATCAGGATATTTTCCGTCGTCTTATCCCCGACCTCGGTCGCTATGAACTGGGCGATGCCCGCGGCCTGCTCCTCGCTCATCTCGTCCTTTAAGGTAAGAAGGACCGAAGCGTAGGTCGGCTCCTCCCGCGCGATCAGCGTTCCGTCATCCTCGGGGATCGAAAGCGTCACCTTCGCATCCGAAACGTTTTCGATGGCCTCCAGGGTCTCTGCAAACTTATTCTCCAGATAGAGCTGGTATTTTTTGGTTTTATCCGCCTCCGTTGTAGAGAACCCTCCCTCGAAGACGTTGTCGATCGAATACCCCTCCGTCGGGATCGAATTGGAGGCAAGCAGAATCGTGGCGTTCGCGAAATCCTTATCCTCCACGTAGAAAATAAGGCCGTCCTGGCTCATCTCATAGGCCACACCGTTGTCGCCGTCGAGCAGGGTTTTGATCTCACCCGCCTGCTTCGGCGATTCCGCATGCACCAGTACCACCATGTTCGGACGGTTCAGCACGACGGCGAGCACGCTCAGGGCAATGACCACGATGGCGGCAAGACTGATCATCAGGACCTTCTGTCTCGTCGTAAACTTTGCCCACCATTCTTTAATTTTGTTTAAGAGATTTTTCAAAAACTGCGGCATTGCTCCGGCTCCTGTCTGTTCTTACTACGTTCGTTTTCTTATTGTACGGCGGCGGTCAGGCTCTTCTTCTCCTGCGGCCGTCTATGGTATCGTTTTCCCCGTAAACGCTGCGATTACGCATTTCCTCATATCTGCATCTGCATGAGCTCGCGGTAGGCCGCGATCACACGGTCGCGGACGGCGATCGTATACTGCAGCGTTATATTGGCCTTTTCCTGGGCGATCTGGAGGTCGTGGGTATTTAAGGACTGGCCGAGTTCAAACCGGACCTCCTCCTCGGAGACCTTGTTGAAGTACCCGTTGGTCTCGTCCACCATCTGCATGGCACCCGCGAGGACCTTGTCGAAGGGGTTCTTCTTCTCGTCCAGCTTCAGCTCCTTTACCCGCTGCTCGATCACACCGGAGGAGACATTGTATAACTCATTGATCGGGGTCATAATCGGTTACCTCGTTTTATCAGCTTCCGCTGCCGATGCCGAGTCCCGTCGTCGCGATGGACTTGCTGGCCTCGAAGACCGTGGTCTGGGCCTCGTAGGACCGGCTGGCATCGATCAGGTTCGTCATTTCGGTTACGATATTGACATTGGGATAACGGACATAGCCGTTCTCATCCGCGTCGGGATGGGAGGGGTCGTAATCCATGATAAAGTCCGTTTCCTCGTCCTCGCTGACCTTGGAGACCTTAACGCCGTTTCCGAGCCAGGCTTCCTTCGTCCTTCTTGTCGCGGCCATCACTTCGGTAAAGGGCGTTACCCTCTTTTCGGCAAAGGTAACGATCTTCCGGCGGTAGGGCTGGCCGTTTTCGGTCTGGGTCGTATTCACATTCGCAACGTTTTCCGCGATCACGTCGATGCGGAAGCGCTCGGCCGTCATGCCGCTGGCGCTGATGTCAAAGGATTGAAAAAGTCCCATTTTACGCTCCTTTCGTTAACGGTTAATTCCCCGGCGCCTTCATCGCGCTTTTCAGGGAAGAGAACTCGTGGGTCGTGGCGTCCGCCAGCATCCGGTAGCGGATCTGTTCGGAGGCCAGCTCCATGTTTTCCTGGTCCACGTCCACGTTGTTTTTATCGATCCGGTAAGAGAAGCCCGGGTAATCCGTATAGGCTCTCGGATTCAGATGGCCCAGATGCGGCCATTCCTTATCGTTGATATCCCGGATCTTCTGGTCGAGCGACTCATATTTCGACTTTCCGAGCTCGGCCTCGAGGACATTCCCGAAGTCGAGATCCTTTCGTTTATAGCCCGGTGTATTGATGTTCGCAATGTTGTTTGCGATCAGGGTCTCCCGCTCCCAGCTCGCATCCAGGGCCTTGTCCAATACATTAATATAGTCAAAAGCAGAACTGCCGATCACGGTTTCTCCCTCCTTCCCAAACTAAACCGGTTATTTTATCACGATTTATATTATATTCAATTTTAATATCTCTGCAATACTTTTTTACAAGATATTGCGCATTTGTTACAATCATACACAACATTCGCTTATGTTCTAATCCGGCTCCCTCAGGCCCCGTGAAAGACTCCTTTCCCTGCAATAATTCTGCCGGAATCCGGCCGTTTCCTTAAAAAAGGGTAACAGAAAAGAGATTTATGCGGCTCAAAATCCTTTTAGCCCAATAAATCCCTTTCGGTATAATATCCCTATGTTTTTACAAAAGCATCCGTTCCTTGGATAAGTTGCCTAAATTATAAACCGTTTTGCAGAAAAAATCAACATTTTTTCACAAAAGTCCTATCTTTTTTTCCGGATCTCCTCCAGCTCATCAAAGATGACATCGTTCAGGACCTTGATATACGTCCCCTTCATCCCCGAGGACCTGGACTCGATCACACCGGCGCTTTCAAATTTCCGGAGCGCGTTTACGATAACGGACCGCGTGATCCCGACCCGGTCCGCGATCTTGCTTGCCACAAGGACGCCCTCGTTCCCGCTCAGCTCCTCAAAGATATGCAGGATCGCTTCGAGCTCGGAATAGGATAAGGTACTGAGGGCCGACTGTACGACCTGTATCTTCCGCTGCTCCTCCGCGTTTTCCTCGTTTACCGACCGCATCATCTCCAGACCGACCACCGTCGTCCCGTATTCGCAGAGAATAATGTCATCAATATCGAATTCGCTTCCGCTCCGATACACAAAAAGCGTGCCGAGCCGCTCCCCGCCGATGTCGATCGGCGTAATAATGGCAGAGATCCGGTTTCCGGTCCCCTCAAACCCCAGCGTCTCCAGATTTACGTTTTCCTTGGTGGATAAAATGGAAAGAAGGCGTTCGTTCAGCATGGCGTCCACGAACTGGCCCACCCGGTCTGTGAGGAGCTCCGAGAGCGCTTCGCTCTTTTCGACGTAGGAGGTGCCGAGCACCTTCCCCTTCTGGCTGATCACCAGCACATTGGAGCCGAGTGTATCCGTCAAAACGGCACAGATGTCGTTGAATACCACCTTGGAGTGATGGTTGTTGTGAAGGAGCTTATTGATCTTTCTGGTTTTATCCAAAAGCTGTACGCTCATGCGTTCTCCCTTTCATTCTCTTCAAAATAGCCGCAGGCCGCATCGCTGCAGACCAGCCGCTTTCCCTTTTCCACCATGTAGCTGCCGCAGCGAGGGCATTTCTTTTCGCTGGGCTTCGGCCAGGACATAAAGTCACATTCCGGATTGTTCTCACACCCGTAATATTTCCGGCCCTTCCGTGTCTTTTTTAATACGATGTCCGAGCCGCACTTCGGGCATTTTACGCCGATCTTCTCGAGATAGGGCTTGGTATTCCGGCATTCCGGGAAGCCGGGGCAGGCCAGAAATTTCCCATGGGGGCCGTATTTTACCACCATGTTCCGCCCGCAGTTCTCGCAAACCACATCGGTAACCTCGTCGGCGATGGAGACCTTTTCAAGGTCCTTTTCCGCCTGCGCCACCGCCTCCGCCAGATCCGGATAGAAGTTCCGGATCACGGTCTTCCATTCGACCTCGCCCTCCTCGATCTTATCGAGCAAAAGCTCCATATTGGCCGTAAACCGGAGATCCACGATGCTGGGGAAGGAATTCACCATGATCTCATTCACCGCTTCCCCGATCTCCGTCACATACAGGTTCTTTTCTTCCTTGACGACATAGCGCCGTCCGAGGATCGTCGTAATCGTGGGCGCATAGGTCGAGGGCCGTCCGATGCCGCGCTCCTCCAGAGCCCGGACCAGGGACGCCTCGGTATAATGGGGGCTCGGCTGGGTAAAGTGCTGTTTCCCCTCCACCGCGTCAAGCTTCAGCTCATCCCCTTCTTCAAGGGATTTCACGGTGAGTGACCCCTCTTCCTTTTCCTCGTCCTCATCGTTGAAGATCATCCGGTAGCCGTCAAAGACCACACGGGAGCTGGACGCGGATAATCGGTATTCCCCGGCGCTGATCTTAGCCGTTACGATCTCAAACCGGGCGCTGGCCATACGGCTTGCGGTAAACCGGTTCCAGATCAACTGGTAGAGCCGGAACTGATCCCGGGAAAGAGATTCCTTGATCTTCGAAGGAAGCCGTTCGATATCCGAGGGCCGGATGGCTTCATGCGCATCCTGGATCTTGCTGCCGCTCTTCTTTCCGGCCGTTCCCGTGGCTGCGTATTCGTCACCGTAGTTCTGTCGGATAAAGGTCAGGGCTCCCGCCTTCGCCTCGTCGGAAACACGGGTGGAGTCGGTACGCAGGTACGTGATCAGACCCACGGTCCCCTCCCCCTTCAGCTCCACGCCTTCATATAACTGCTGCGCAAGCCGCATGGTCTTCTGCGTGGAAAAGTTCAGGCGTTTGCTGGCCTCCTGCTGGAGCGTACTCGTCGTAAAGGGCAAAGGCGCCTTTTTCTCCCGCTCGGTCCGCTTGACCTCCGTTACGGTAAAGACCGACTTTTTCAGCGTCTTTTCGATCTTTTCCGCCTCTTCCTTATTTTTGATCTCCAGCTTTCCGTTCCCGTCTCCGCTCAACCTGGCCAGGATCTTCTTTTTCTCCCCCTTTGCCGTCAGAGACGTTTCTATCGTCCAGTATTCCTCGGGGATGAAGGCATTGATCTCCTCCTCCCGGTCGCAGATCATACGAAGGGCCACGGACTGCACACGGCCTGCGGAGAGCCCCCGCTTTACCTTGGCCCATAAGAGGGGGCTGATCTGATAACCCACCATCCTGTCCAGAACGCGCCTTGCCTGCTGGGCATCCACCAGGTCCATATCGATGTCTCTCGGGTTTTTCAGAGAGGCCTTGACGGCGGTCTGTGTGATCTCGTTAAACGTAATCCGCTTTACATCCTTTTCATCCAGCTTCAGGGCCGCGCAGAGGTGCCAGGAAATGGCTTCTCCCTCGCGGTCAGGGTCCGTTGCCAGGAAGATATGGTCGGCCTTCTTTACCTCCTTGCGGAGCTTCGAAAGGATCTCGCCCTTGCCGCGGATCGTAATATAGCGGGGTTCAAAGTCCTTGTCCACATCGATCCCCATCCGGCTCTTCGGAAGGTCCCGGACGTGGCCGTTGCTCGCGCAGACCTCGTAATTTTTACCCAAAAATTTTTTGATCGTCTTCACCTTGGCCGGCGACTCGACGATGACCAGATTTTTCGCCATGATGCTTCTTTCCTTATCTCTGTCCCTGTTCTCCCGGAAAAAGGGAAAAATATAAGCTTCCCGGGGAAAGCGTCAGAGTTTCTTCTAAATTAATGCTGTCGAGACGATAATATACACCAGCTTTCAGACAATTGCAAGACAATCTTTATATTTTCCTACGCCATGAATTTTTGAAGCTTTCCTCGCAGAAACCCGAGGAGGCAAGACGGATCAGGATTTTCGAAAGCTCCGGAAGCGGATATTTTGTCTCCGCCAGAAGCTCCTCCAGGCCCTTCGGAAACAGGGACAGACGCCGGTAGACCTTTGCCTCCTTTTCCGGAAGAGCCGGCGGGCTTTTGTCCTCTCTGTTTTCGTAGGAAGCCAGCGACAGCCGCAGATTTTTCAGCAGGTCCTCCATCGAGATAACGGGAAAGGCTCCCTGGGCAATGAGCCGGTTCGTTCCGCCGGACAGAGGGTCGATGATCCGCCCCGGGAGCGCGTACACCTCCTTTCCCTGGGTCAGGGCATGATCCGCCGTGATCAGGGACCCGCTCCGTACCCTGGCCTCCACGACCACCACGGCATCGGACAGTCCGCTTATGATCCGGTTCCGGACCGGGAACGAGCCGGGATGAGGCTTCACCTTCGGCGGGTATTCCGAGAGCACCCCTCCCTTTTCCGGGAGCTCCTCGTAAAGGCTTTTGGAGGAAGCAGGATAACAGATGCTTACGCCGCAGCCCAGAACCGCATAGGTATCCCGTTCGGCCCGAAGCGCTCCCAGGTGAGCGTAGGAGTCCACGCCCTTCGCCATGCCCGAGATCACCTGCACCCCGCTTCTGGCCAGGGTTTCCCCGATCGTCTTCGCCATCGCTTTTCCGTATTCCGAGCACTCCCTGGCACCCACGACCGCCACCCGGGGCCTCCTCTGATCCGGCAGCCTTCCCCGCACAAAAAGCTGGGCCGGCGGGTCCTTGATCTGTCTGAGGGACGCAGGGTATTCCTCCTCCTCCTGCAAGATCATCCGCACCCCGCTCCTTATCATCGCCTCGTACTCCGCCGCGGGGTCACACCCTCTTCTGCTGTTTAGAATGCTCTCCACATCCGTTTGCTCCAGCCCGTAGATCTTTTCCACAAGCTCCTCCTTCATGAAGAACACTTCTCTTGCGCTCACACAGGCATTACGGATATGCGCAAGCTTCACAGGCCCGAGCCCGTCCACCATTGCAAGCCAGAGCTCATATATTTTTTCATCGTTCATTTTCATCTCTCCCAAAAACGTTTGTCCAGACTCCGGTAACAGGCGGCCTCCGAAAGATCCGTGGTCTCCACCTCCTCATGGCCGTTTAAGTCCGCGATCGTGCGGGCCACCTTGATGATCTTGTAAAACCCGCGTGCGGAAAGCTCCAGCGCCCGGAACAGATCCTCCATCAGCTCCTTCTCCTTCGGTCCCAGCGGAATGTACCGGTCGATCTTCTCCGCCGGGAGGCGGCTGTTAAAGCGGAAGCTCTCCGAGCTGTATCTTTTTTGCTGCCGTTCCTGCGCCTCCATGACGCGTTTTCGGATCGCCGCCGAGCCCTCCTCCCGCTTCCTTTTTCCGGACAGGGAAGCGATATCCACCCTTGCCGCTTCCACGCAAAGGTCGATCCGGTCTAAAATGGGCTTGCTGATCCGGCCCACATAGCGGTCCAACTGGCTTCTGGTGCAGCGGCAGCGGTTTCTGTCCGGATATTCTCCGCAGGGACAGGGATTCATGGCGCAGACCAGCATAAAGCCCGAGGGGTAACAGAAGCTCCCGGAGGTACGGACCAGGGTGATCCTTCCCTCCTCCAGGGGCTGCCGGAGAAGCTCCAGCGCGGCCGGCGCAAACTCCGTCAGCTCGTCCAGAAACAGGACCCCGTTATGAGCCAGGGGAATCTCTCCCGGCCGCACGAGCCCGCTCCCGCCGCCGGCCATGCCCTGGGGCGTGATCGTATGATGGGGACTTCGAAAGGGCCGCTCCATCGAGATCGCCTGTTCCGGCGTTACGGTTCCCGCCACACTCTCGATCCTGAGGAGCTCGATCCTCTCCTCCTTCGTCATCGGCGGCAGGATCGTAGGCATACGCTTTGCCGCCATGGATTTTCCCGCGCCGGCGGAGCCGATCATGAGCAGGTTATGCATACCCGCCGCGGCGACCTCACAGGCGCGCTTTAACACCTTCTGTCCCCGCAGATCCGAAAAGTCCAGACCCTTCTCCTTCCCCTCCGTTTCCAACGGTTCAAAAGCCTCCTCCGGCTCCCTCTTCCCGTTCAGAAGGGCCACCGCCTCCTCCAGGCTCTCCACCGGCCACAGCCTTACCCCCTCCGCCAGAGACGCCTCCTCACGGTTTTCCTTCGGGATGATGCAGGCCTTTACCTCCTTCCCGCAGTCCAGAACCATCGGCAGGATCCCGTGCACCGGCAGGACTCTTCCGTCCAACGCCACCTCCCCGGCCACAAAAACCTCCTCCAGCCGTTCTCTTTCCACATAACCGCAGGCCGAAAGAAGGGCGAGGGCCACCGGCAGATCATAAGCCGTCCCCGATTTTTTCACATCCGCCGGATAAAGATTCACCGTGATCCGCTTCACAGGCAGGGAAAAGCCGCTGTTTCGGACCGCCGTCTTGACCCGCTCCCTTGCTTCTCTCACCTCCGAGCTCAAAAAGCCCACCATCTCAAAGACGGGCAGCCCGTCGGAAACATCGGCCTCCACCCGCACCATAACCGTTCCGATGCCGCAGAGCGCCGCTGTCCTGGCAACACTATACATTTTTAATAATCTCCTTTTTCAAGGGGAAACCCGCAGCCGAACGCTGCTCAGATAAAAAGACGTAAGTATAATAACACAGCTTCCCGGTTTCGGGAAGCTGAATTTGGATTTTTTCTGTTACTGTTCTCAGGGCTCCGTAAGCCCCACCTTTTTTTTCACCTTGCGTAAGGTCTTATTGGCGCAATAAGCCGCCTTCTGATCGTTCTCCCTGATCCGTTCCTCAAGCCAGGACTTCTCCGCCATCAATTTCTCATATTTCTTCTGAAGCGGAGCCAGCTCATCCGCCACCGCTTCTCCCACCGCGGCCTTGAACTCCCCATATCCTTTTCCGTCGAACTCCGCCTCCACATCCTCCTTCGTCTTCCCGGTCACCGAGGAATAAATATTGATCAGGTTGGAGACCCCGGGCTTCTTCTCCGGGTCAAAGCGCACCGCGCTCTCCGAATCCGTCACCGCACGCTTGAACTTCCGAAGCACCGTATCCCGGTCATCCAGAAGCATCACAGCCCCGTTCGGATTCTCATCGGACTTGCTCATCTTCTTCTCCGGATCGGAGAGGCTCTGGATCCTCGCCCCCGCCTTTCCGATGTAGGGCTCGGGGATCGTAAACACATCCCCGTAGATTCCGTTGAACCGCTCCGCGATATCCCGGCAGATCTCCAGGTGCTGCTTCTGGTCCGCGCCGACGGGCACCGCGTCCGCCTGATAGAGAAGGATATCCGCCGCCATCAGGACCGGATAGGTAAAGAGGCCGGCGTTCACGTTATCGGCATGCTTTGCCGACTTGTCCTTAAACTGGGTCATACGGCCAAGCTCTCCCATGTAGGTAAAGCAGTTTAAGATCCAGGCCAGCTCGGCGTGGGCGCTGACGTGGGACTGGAAGTAGAGAACGTTTTCCTCCGGGGAAAGCCCGGCCGCCACATATAAGGCATAAAGCTTTTTCGCGTTCTGCCGGAACTCCGTCGGGTTCTGACGCACGGTCAGGGAATGCAGATCCATGACCCCGAAGAAGCAGGTATAGTCCTCGGAAAGATGTACCCAGTTTTTCAAGGCCCCGAGATAATTTCCCAGAGTCAGTGTGTTGGTGGCCTGCATACCGCTGTATAAGATCTTTTTTTCTTCACCCATATTTTTTGTCCCGGGTCAGAGTCCGCCCGGTGTCCTTCCTTTCGTTTCTTCACTCTCGTATCTTCGGATAAAATCCCTGCTCAGAATATGCCGCCGGATAAAGGAAAAGGTTTCCTCCTCGCCCCGTTCCTTCAGCATAACGAGCAGCATCTCCAGAAGCTTTCCCGACCGTTTGTGGAGGAGAAGATGCTTCTGGCCTTTTTTAAAGTATTCCAGAGGGCTTTCCTCCGTATAGCCTTCCTTCTGGTAAGTCTTGCAGGCCGCGATCCGGTCCGCAAGCATCTCCACCACGTATTTCACCGGCATCCGCATCCCCTGGAGGCCGACGGAATCGCCGAGGCCGTAATCCACCCAATACTCAAGATGGTGTTTGTTCCGGCCCTTGTGGTGGAGCCAGGCCGTGGAAACGCCCTCCTGCTCTCTCTGGGCGTTGTTCGGGCTCCGGTTTCCCTGGTAATATTTTGCCCCGACGAAGAACTCCGCCGGAGAATATTTGGACAGGTCGTGGGTCAGTCCCTGCCAGTAGAGCCCGGCCTTGAAGCAGAGCCGCCGGACCTGGCGGCGGTGTTCGTTCACGGTCAGGAGGTGTGAAAGCGCCTTCATTTTTCCTTCCTTCTTTTTCTTCCGGCAGGAGCCCTTTGTCCGATATAGATCCGGACCGAGCGTCCCGGAAGCATGATCTTCTGATCTCTGGTCCGCTCCGGCGTTTCCAGGAACGGATCCTGGTCCACCGCCGTATCCATGATCTTCATCCACTCTCCGATATAGGGAAGCTTCGGAAGCGCGAGGGACTGCTGCCCGCCCATGAAATTGTAGGCGATATAGATCAGGTCATCGTCCTTCCCCTTCTGTACCTCCACATATTCCCCGCAATACAGCAGGCCGATGGCACAGCGCCCGTATTCCGGTCCGCTCATCCAGGCATTCTCGCCATGGTAGCTGATCTCCGGCAGTCCGCTCTCCGGCCGGCAGCTATGCGAAAACATGGTCCGGTCCGTAAGCACCGGATGGGCCCTTCGGAAGGCGATCAGCTCCTTCACAAACTGACAGAGCTCCCGGTCCCGTTTTCTCACCGACCAGTCCACGTAGGAAAGCTCGTTATCCTGGCAGTAGGTATTGTTGTTTCCCTTTTTGCTGTTCCCGCACTCGTCTCCTTCGTAGATCAGGGGCACTCCCTTCGAAAGCAGAAGCAGGGAAAAGGCATTCCGAAGCTGGCGTTTCCGTTCGGATAAAACCGCCCGCTTCCGGCTGTCCCCCTCCTCGCCGTAATTGGCGCTGTAGTTCCAGTTGCTGCCATCCGCGTTTCCCTCGCCGTTGGCCTCGTTGTGCTTTTCGGCATAGGAAAAGAGGTCGTTCATCGTAAAGCCGTTATTGCTGGTAATATAGTTCACAAAGCCCTGGCCCGGGTGGGTCTTTACGATCTCCCGCACCATATCGTCCAGGTTCATCTCCAGGCGGTTTAACATCTTCCGCGCCGGATACAGAAATTCCTCGTTATAGACAAAGAGCCGGTTCTTCTCTTTATTCCCGGAGATAAATTCCTCGGTAAAGCCCGGGCAGAAGATCTTTGTATCCGAAAGCAGAGGATCCGTAAGGATCGCGTTCATCGGGATACCGTAGCCCAGAAGATGGAAGCCGTCCACATGGTAATCCCGCACCCAGTGTCTTAAGGCCTCCACGATGTAGGCTCCGGTATGTCCCTCCGGGAAGAAGAATTCCAACACACATTCCATGCGGTTTTCATGGAGGGTCCGGATCAGATCCTTCAGCTCCGTTTCCGCGTCCTTACCGGCCGCGTAGGAGGCCTTCGGCGAAAAATAATTCGCGTCGCGGTAGCCCCAGACGTTCAGCTTCACGTCCTTTTTCTTTTTTGTTCCGGCCGTCTCCTTTTCGTCTCTGGCCGCCTTCCAGGCCGCGTAATTCAAAAGCGTATTCTTGGGCGACGGCACCATGAGCTCCTCGAACTCATACACCGGCATCATTTCCACCACCGAAACCCCCAGAGCCTTCAAGTAGGGGATCGCTTCCGTCACTCCCGCAAAGGTTCCCTTGTTCTTCCCCTTTGCCCTGCCCTTCATACTGAAGGCACGCACATGGAGCTTATAGAGGATCATCTCCTCATCCGAAAGCTTGGGCCGCACATCCCCGGTCCAGTCATAATCGGAATGCGAAAACCGGCTTTTCGCTATAAAGTCCGCCTTCAGCCGCTCCTCATCTCCCCAGCTTTCCCGTCCCACGATCGAAACGGCATAGGGGTCATTCACAACGTGGCCGTCCAGAACATAATTGTAGTCATAGTCCTGCAGGGAGATTCCCTGTACCGTAAGAGAAACCATGGATCCGATCCGAAACTCCTCCGGAACCTCGATTCTTTCTATCTTTCCGCCATTTCTCGGATATAGGACCACGGCGTTCTTTCCCTTATTGCATCCGAAGGTGAAGGTGACCTCGTTACCCTGCGAACGAACTCCCATCTTCTCATAATTTCCCTGTCGGATCTTAATTTTCATGCTGTTTTCTCCGCTTGTCAATTTTCCGTACAACTAAGCATTATACCACGTTTTATCGATGTTACACAACTCTTCAAATTATGTATCTGTTGTTCCTTTGTCAGATTGTTCCTGTTCACAAGTGACGG
>JAFSXC010000117.1 GCA_017450105.1 Lachnospiraceae bacterium
CCAACTTGTTCATGATGGTTTCAATCTGAGTTATCGTAGGAACTCCTGATGAATCCCTTCCTGCAGCATCAAAATTATCAAAAAACTCATTAAGTTTGTATTCGAGTTCCTGCTGTACATCAGCAATTATATCGTTCCTGTGAAAGTTACTGTTGTCCATAATAGCTTTGCAACACGCACATAATATTTGGCGAGTTCCTCCTTTACAAGCTATTATACACCACAGAAATCATATGGTAAATACCCTAAATTTATTAGTACACCCGAGATCTCAGACCTCTCCTTATTCTGAAGGGAGGACAGAACCTCTTTGGAAGTCAAAAGAACGCTCTCGTCCCTGGTTTTTTCCAGGTGAAAATCATAGACGGAATCCGGCTGGAACCGGGAATTGCTTTGGTCCGCTTCCGGGAGCTCACAGAGGATCCTGGACAGCTTCAGTTTTTTCTGCTGATCGCTCAGTCCTTCCTTCATTTTTAAAAGCTCCGTCCTTCCTACAAGCTCGGATACTGACCGTACCCCCAGGGAAGCCATGATCTCCCGGAGCTCCCTTGCGATAAACAGCATAAAGTTTTCCACATATTCCGGTTTCCCGGAGAATCTCTTTCTTAACGCCGGATTCTGTGTGGCAACGCCCATAGGACAGGTATCCGACTGGCATTCCCGCATCATAACACACCCCATGGTAATGAGGGGAGCCGTCGCAAAGCCAAACTCCTCCGCTCCGAGGATCGCGGCAATCGCCACATCCCTGCCGCTCATCAGCTTCCCATCGGTTTCGATCACTACCTGCTTCCGAAGCCCGTTTGCGATCAAAGTCTGGTGTGTTTCCGCAAGTCCTAACTCCCAGGGAAGACCCGCGTTATGAATAGAGGAAAGCGGGGCTGCTCCCGTTCCCCCGTCGTAGCCGGAGATCAGAACGACTCCCGCTCCGGCCTTTGCTACGCCTGCCGCTACCGTTCCTACGCCCGCCTCCGAGACCAGCTTTACCGAAATCCTGGCATCCTTATTGGCGTTTTTCAGATCATAGATCAGCTGCGCCAAATCCTCGATGGAGTAAATATCATGGTGCGGCGGCGGAGAGATCAGGCTGACCCCAGGTGTAGAATGTCTGGTTTTCGCGATCCACGGATACACCTTTTTCCCCGGAAGATGTCCGCCCTCCCCGGGCTTGGCTCCCTGGGCCATCTTGATCTGTATTTCCTTCGCGCTTAAGAGATATCTGCTGGTAACGCCAAATCTTCCGCTGGCCACCTGCTTGATCGCGGAGCTCCTGTCATTACCCGTCCCCGCGGAAAGGATCCGTTCCTCGCTTTCTCCGCCCTCCCCGCTGTTTGACTTCCCGTGGAGATGATTCATAGCGATGGCAAGGGTCTGGTGCGCCTCCTCAGAGATCGACCCGTAAGACATAGCGCCGGTCTTAAAGCGCGTTACGATCGACGCTTCCTCCTCGACCTCTGAAACGGGGATCCCCTCCGCAGGGTAATTGAAATCCAGAAGACTTCTGAGATAACCGGTTTCTTCCGCATTGACAAGCTCTGTATATTCTTTGAACCTTTCATAGCTGCCTTCTCTTACGGAGCTCTGCAGCGTATAGATCGTCCGGGGATTATAGCGGTGATGCTCTCCCCTGCTTCGTTCCTTATGTCTTCCGAGAGAGGTCAGCTCGAGATCACAGGACAGCCCTAAGGGATCAAAGGCCTTGCTGTGCTGCCTGTCGACCGCGGCTTCGATATCCTCCAGGGTAATCCCGCCGATCCTGCTGACCGTCCCGGTAAAGTATTCATTCGTTACCTCCTCCGAGATCCCGATAGCTTCAAAGATCTTACTGCCCTGGTAGGACTGGATCGTCGAAATCCCCATCTTGGAGGCGATCTTTACGATCCCCGAAAGCACCGCCCGGTCATAATCCTCTACCGCGGCGTAATAGTCCTTGTTTAAAAGCTCCTCCTCCACCAGCTCCGCGATCGTCGCATGCGCGAGGTAAGGATTAACGGCGCTTGCTCCATAGCCGAGCAGCGTCGCGAAGTGATGCACCTCTCTGGGCTCCCCGGACTCTAAGATCAGAGACAGAGCCGTACTCTTTCGCGTATCTACGAGATGCTTATGCACAGCAGCCACGGCAAGAAGCGAGGGCAGCGCCACATGGTTTTCGTCCACACCCCGGTCCGAAAGGATCAGGATATTCGCGCCCTCCTTGTAGGCCTTGTCCACCTCCACAAAAAGATGATTCAGGACCCGCTTGATCGGTGTGCTTTTATAGTAGAGGATCGAAACCTTGGCGACCTGAAAGCCTTCTTTTTTCAAATCCTCGATTTTTAACAGATCCAGGTCCGTCAGGATGGGATTGTTGATCTTTAAGACCCTGCAGTTTTCCGGCTCCTCCTGCAACAGATTCCCGTTCTTTCCGACGTAGACAGCCTTCGAGGTTACGATCTCCTCCCGGCCCGCGTCGATGGGCGGATTGGTGACCTGGGCAAAGAGCTGCTTGAAGTAATAAAATAACGGCTGATATTGATCTGATAAAACGGCTAAAGGTGTGTCCACACCCATAGAGCCGATGGCCTCCGTTCCGTTTAGGGCCATGCTCCGGATCCCGCCGTCAAAATCCTCCCAGGTATATCCGAAGGCCTTTTGCAGCCTTTTCCGGTAGGTTCCGGTAAGCGAAGGCACCCTTCTGTTTGGGATCTTTAACTCTGATAAAAGCAGAAGCCCGCTGTTGAGCCACTCCCCGAAGGGCTTACGGCAGGCGTACTTCTCCTTGATCTCCTCGTCATAGATGATCCGCTTCTCTCTGGTATCCACAAGCAAAAGCTTTCCGGGATGCAGCCTCTCCTTTTTTACGATATGACTTTCGTCAAGCGGCAGTACCCCTACCTCCGAGGAGAGGATCAGCCTCCCGTCGTCGAGGACATAGTACCGGGAGGGTCTTAAGCCGTTGCGGTCTAAAATCGCCCCCATCACATCACCGTCCGAGAACAGGATCGAAGCCGGCCCGTCCCAGGGCTCCATCATCGTCGCGTAATACTGGTAGAAATCCCGCTCCTCCTTCGAAAGCGTCTCGTTATGCGCCCAGGGCTCCGGGATCATGATCATCGCGGCAAGCGGCAGCTCTAAACCGCTCATCACGAGGAATTCCAGAGTATTGTCAAGCATGGCGGAATCCGAACCGCTCTGAGAGATCACCGGAAAGACCTTTGTCATATCCTCCCCGGAAAACATCCCGGTACGCATAGTCTCTTCCCTTGCCAGCATCTTGTCCGCATTGCCCCGGATCGTATTGATTTCTCCGTTATGAACGAGAAGACGGTTGGGGTGCGCTCTGTTCCAGCTCGGAGTCGTATTGGTAGAAAACCTCGAATGCACAACGGCAATGGCGGATTCATAGTCCGGGTCCGTCAGATCTGTAAAGAACGTCCGAAGCTGTCCGACTAAGAACATCCCCTTATAGACAATAGTCCTGCAGGAAAGAGAGGGAATGTAGGTATTGATATTGCTCTGCTCAAATTCCCTGCGGATAATATAGAGCTTCCGATCAAAGGCCAGATCCTCCCTAAGCTCCTTCGGCCGCGTAATAAACACCTGATAGATCTGCGGCATACATTCCCTTGCTCTGCTGCCTAACACCTCGGGATCGGAAGCAACTTTCCTCCAGCCAAGGACAGTAAGCCCTGCCTTTCGGACAATGATCTCAAACATGGACCGGGCCTGCCGCATATCCAGGTCGTTTTGCGGGAAGAAAAACATCCCGACCCCGTACTGCCGCTCCCCCGGCAGAACGATCCCCTCCTCCCGTAACTTCTTTACAAAGAAAGCGTGAGGGATCTGGGTCAGTATTCCGACGCCGTCGCCGGTTTTCCCCTCGGCATCCTTTCCGGCCCGATGCTCCAGATTTTCTACAATGGAGAGCGCGTCGCAGACCAGCCTGTGACTCTTTCTGCCTTCGATGTCGATAATGGCTCCGATCCCGCAGTTATCGTGTTCAAAGGATCCGTCATACAGCCCTTCCCTTTCTAATTTTTCAAACAGCTCCTTCATCGTATGTTCCCGTCTCCCTCTCTTCTCTATAAGTCCTCTAACAAAAGCTGCGCGATCCGTTTCCTGGACAGGCCCTGATCCATCGCCTGTTTTCCCATATAGCGGTGCGCCTCATCCTCGGTCATATGCTTCTTTTCGATCAGAAGCAGCTTTGCTTTATCAATGATCCGCAGTTCCTCTGTTTTCTCCTGCGCGGACTCGACCTTTTTTTCCAACAGCCGAAGCTTCCCCTGAACCGCCATCAGAAACCGGATACTCTGCGGGATCCTTTCCACAGGCAGGGGCTTTGACAACACAAGAATGCCATAGTCCGTGACCTTTTCCAGAACCTCCTCATAGATCTCTCTGGGCACGGCAAGCAGGACCGAAGCGTTGGTCTGCTCTGTGATATCCAGTGCCAGCTCGATCCCCATTTCATCCGGCAGCGGCGCGTTGATCACGACGATATCATAATATCGCTCTAAAATGGTCTGTCTGGCAAGCGCTATACTTTTTCGGATATCACAGCTCATAAAGCTGCCGAAGGGCAAAGCCTTCTTTACGACCGAATTAAACTGCTCCGATCCGGATACGATCAATATGGAGTGCTGTATGTCATTTTTTTGTGACATAGTTTCCTCCTTTCCATCCCTCTGATCCCCTTTGCCATAGGAAAGCGCCCGTTACCGTTACGCAAAGCTTCCCAGATATTCCCGGATGATCCCCTCCGGTATCCTGTCATATACAAATCTGCTGTTTCTCGTAAGCTCAGCGGCCTCTCTGCGGGATGCCGGAAGCAGTACGCCCCCCTTCTCCATCTCCTTCGGAAGCGGCTGATTGTTTTTGATCCCCTCAAGGCCGGCGTAGATCAGAAGGGCGTATACCAGATAAGGATTACTGGACGCATCCGGAGAGCGCAGCTCTACTCTGGTTTTTCCCTTATAGGTCTCGATATACATCAGTTCTGATTCTCCGGTACTCGACCAGCTTACCCGGTCCGGCGCCGTACTGTTTCCAAGCCTTGCGTAGGAGGCATCTGTAGGATTTAAAAACAGGGTGATCTCCCGGATCCTGTCCATGATCCCGGCCGCTGCGAGCTTTACAACATCCCTGCCGTCCCTGTCCACAGCGTAGATATTGATATGGTAGCCATTCCCGGGCTTTCCTGGAAGGGGCATCGGTGAAAAGTCCGCTGTCAGTCCGTACCGGTCCGCTACCGCGTTTACTACCATCTTAAAGGTCGTGGCCTGATCCGCTGCCTTTAAGGGCTTACCATAATGAAAGTCGATCTCATTCTGCCCTGGTCCCCGTTCATGGTGGGAGCGCTCCGGGGTAAGGCCCATCCGCTCGATCGTCAGACAGATCTCCCGCCGGATGTTCTCCCCGCGGTCAAGAGGCGCTATATCCAGATAGCCAGCCGCGTCATAGGGGAGCTTCGTAGGATTTCCCTCCTCATCCTTTGTAAACAGATAAAACTCCGTTTCCGAGCCGAAGCGGAATTCGATCCCCTCCCGCTCTGCCTCGCGGATGGCCCGTCTCAAAATGCTTCGTGTATCGGAAGCGACCTCCTCTCCGTCCGCCGTAAACACATCACAGAACATACGAAGGACCTTGCCGCTGTCCGGTCTCCAGGGCAGGACCGAAAGCGTCGCGGGGTCCGGCTTTAAATACAGCGTCGAGCATGGGCTGTCTTCAAAACCCGCGATCACTCTGGCGTTGATCGGCGCTCCGTCCTCAAAGGCCTTTTTGACCTCTCCCGGCATCACGGAAATATTTTTCTGCACACCAAACGCGTCCCGAAAGGCAAGCCGGATAAACTTCGCGTCCTCCTCTTCGATATATTTCATGACCTCTTCTATCGTATAGTTATCCATTACGTTCTCCTTTTTTGATTTCCACACGCATTTTACGAAAAAACGCCCCAGGTAGATACCTGAAGCGCCTTTGCCTCAAAGCGATAATCGAGTAGGGGTGATGAAATCCCCCTACTCGCCGCGCGACCCGCGTCCGGCTTGCCGGAAAACTCCATACACGGGCCTGCGCATAATAAATTACATAAATGCACCAAAAGCTCTGTCGTCATTGACATCTTCCTAAGGTTACTCCTCTTTCCCCCAAATGTCAAGCCGCGCAAAAAAAATCTTGACAAGAAAAAAAGCCCGATGTATACTTGCCGATTGTAAAGACAAAGGCGTCTTGGAGATATACTCCGAGGTGCCTTTTTTTATGCGCAGGGGGACAATATCATGTGTTCAATTTTGGGATTCTGCGGGCAGGGCCCGGAATATCAGATCATAAAGGAAGCTCTGAGCAAAACACATTCGAGAGGACCGGACGAAAGCAGGATCATAAATACCGGAAACGGTTGGCTGGGGTTTAACCGACTGTCCATTATGGGACTTACGGAAAGCGGGATGCAGCCCTTTCTGTATAAGGATAGGACTACGATCCGGCAAGACCCGGCCAAAGCAGCTGATTCCCTTACGTCAGAGGACAGTGAGATCACCCTGGTCTGCAACGGAGAGATCTATGGCTTCCGCCCGCTGCGAGCGGATCTAACCGATAAAGGCTGTCGGTTTATCAGTGATTCCGACTGCGAGATCCTTCCTGCCCTTTACAGAGAATATGGAACCGAAATGTTTGGAATGTTGGATGCGGAATTTGCTCTGATCCTCTATGATGCGGCAGAGGATACCTATATCGCCGCCAGAGACCCCATCGGGATCCGGCCGCTGTACTATGGCCTGGCAGAAAGCGGAGCCTATGTCTTCGCCTCGGAGCCAAAGAACCTTCTAACTCTTGTAAAAAAGATCAATCCTTTTCCGCCGGGGCATTATTTCAAGGATGGAAAATTTGTCAAATACCGGGATATGTCAGAGGTAACAGAGGTAAATAACGACCCTGTGGAGGAGATCGCTGAAAAGATCCATGACCTTCTGATAGACGGAGTAAAAAAGCGCCTGGACTCGGATACGCCGGTGGGTTTTCTGCTCTCCGGAGGGTTGGATTCCTCTCTTGTGTGCGGGATCGCTGAAAGCCTTACGGATCAGCCGTTAAGTACCTGGGCGATCGGTATGGATATTGATGCCATCGACTTAAAATACGCGAGGGAGGTTGCGGACTATATCCACTCAGACCACCACGAGGTCATTATTTCCAAACAGGATGTGCTGGACGCTCTGGAAACCGTGATCGAAGCTCTCGGAACCTATGATATCACGACCATCCGGGCATCGATCGGAATGTATCTCGTGTGTAAGGCGATCCACGAGCAATCGGAGCTTCGGGTGATCCTGACCGGCGAAATATCGGATGAGATCTTCGGCTATAAATATACGGACTTCGCTCCCTCCGCGCTCGAATTTCAAAAGGAAGCAGAAAAGCGGATCCGCGAGATCCATATGTATGATGTGCTCAGGGCGGACCGGTGTATCAGCGTCAATTCCCTGGAGGCCAGGGTCCCCTTTGGCGATCTGGCCTTTGTCAAATACTGTATGGCAATCGATCCGGAGAAGAAAATGAACCGCTATCAAAAGGGAAAATATCTGCTCCGACACGCCTTTGAAAAAGATAAACTGATTCCCGAGAGCATCCTGTGGCGGGAAAAGGCAGCGTTTTCCGATGCGGTCGGCCATTCCCTGAAGGATGATCTGGCGGAATTTGCAGAACAGAGCTACAGCGACAAAGAATTTGCGGAGGGAATTAAAAAATATAAGCATGCGAGGCCATTTACAAAGGAATCATTGCTCTATCGGGATATCTTTGAAAAATACTATCCCGGACAGTCGGAAATGGTAGTTGATTTCTGGATGCCGAATAAAAACTGGGAGGGCTGTGATGTCAACGATCCGTCCGCCAGAGTGCTTTCCAACTACGGCGAGAGCGGAACATAAAATCATATTAAAAGAGGAGGGATTATTATGAAGGAATTAGGTGTACCGGAGTTATTCGGATCTCTGGTGTTTGACGACAGGGTAATGAGAGCCAGACTCTCCGCGGAGGTATATGACTCTCTGAAAAAGACCATCGACGAGAACGAGAAGCTGAATCTGGATGTAGCACAGGCCGTCGCTTCCGCTATGCGGGACTGGGCGGTTGAACACGGCGCAACTCACTTTACACATTGGTTCCAGCCGCTCACAGGAGTAACGGCGGAGAAACACGACAGCTTTATCGCTCCCTCGCCGGACGGAGGCGTGATCATGGAGTTTTCCGGCAAGGAGCTGATCAAGGGGGAACCAGATGCCTCTTCGTTCCCCTCCGGAGGACTCAGAGCGACCTTTGAGGCCAGAGGCTATACCGCCTGGGATCCTACTTCCTACGCCTTTATCAAGGATCATACCCTGTGTATCCCAACGGCGTTCTGCTCCTATTCGGGAGACGCGCTCGATAAAAAGACACCGTTACTTCGTTCGATGCAGGCGTTGAACCGTCAGGCGAAGCGGATCCTTAAGCTGTTCGGCAAGGAGGTCAAATATGTCAGAACAAGCGTAGGTCCGGAGCAGGAATACTTCCTGATCGATGAAGAAATGTACAATAAGCGGCCGGATCTGGTCTATACCGGACGGACCCTGTTCGGTGCCATGCCTCCGAAAGGGCAGGAGCTGGATGACCACTACTTCGGCGTGATCAAGCCCCGGGTAACGGCGTTTATGGAAGACTTAAACAGCGAGCTCTGGAAGCTTGGGATCCTCGCGAAGACTGAGCATAATGAGGTAGCGCCCGCGCAGCACGAGCTGGCCCCGATCTTCTCCACCACCAACGTTGCGACTGACAATAACCAGCTGATGATGGAGATCATGCAGAAGGTGGCAAGAAGACATGGTATGGTGTGTCTGCTGCACGAAAAGCCCTTTGCGGGTGTCAACGGATCCGGCAAACACAACAACTGGTCCATGGCGACCGATACCGGAGTCAATCTGCTCTCTCCGGGCGAAACACCCTATGAAAACGCGCAGTTTCTTCTGTTCTTATGCGCTGTGATCCAGGCCGTGGACGACTCTCAGGATCTGCTCAGGCTCTCGGTAGCGACTGCCGGAAACGATCACAGACTGGGGGCAAACGAAGCGCCTCCCGCCATCATCTCTGTCTTTCTCGGGGATGAGCTGACGGCAGTTTTAGAGGCGATCAAAACGGATACCCCCTATCAGGGGACCGAGAAGGTGATCATGAAGCTCGGTGTGCATTCCCTGCCGAGATTTTCCAGGGACAATACGGACCGGAACCGAACCTCTCCCTTCGCCTTCACCGGAAATAAATTTGAATTCCGCTCTCTTGGTTCCTCCAACAGTATCGCCTGCTGCAATATCATGCTGAATGCCGCGGTCGCTGAAAGTCTTCGCCAGTACGCGGACAAACTGGAACAGGCAGAGGATTTTGAGACGACGCTCCACGATCTGATCAAGGAGATCGTAAAAAAGCATGAGCGAATCCTCTTTAACGGCAACGGTTACGGCAAGGAATGGGTAAAGGAGGCCACCGAGGTTCGCGGTCTTTCCAATCTGAAGACCACCGCGGACGCGATGCCACACCTCTTAGATCAGAAAAATATGGATATGCTGATCGCCCAGAAGGTATTTACCGAAACCGAGCTGCATTCCCGCTGTGAGATCATGCTGGAAAACTACTGCAAGAGCGTCAATATCGAAGGACATACCATGGTGGATATGGTGCGCAAGAACTATCTTCCGGCAATCGACGGATATCTGGGAAGCCTTGCAAAGACCGTTTCTCTTATGAGATCCGTCAGCGAAAACGTGAAATGCACCTATGAGGTCACTGCGATAGAACGACTGTCCGGACTGTCCGACAGTATTCTGGAAAAGGTGGGGGCATTGGAAAAGGCACTGGAAGCGCTGAAGAGCTGCGATGATATCTTAAAGACCTCCGAAGCCGTCCGGGATGAGGTCCTGCCGAAAATGGAGACTTTACGGAAGGATGTGGATGAGGCCGAGATCTTAACCAAAGAGGAATGCTGGCCATTCCCGAGCTACGGAAAGCTTCTGTTCAGCGTTTATTAAGCTGCGTTGGGCAGAGCTCATCTCAAGAGTTATAGGAAACGAATTTATTCGTTTCCTATTGCGCCGATTGCGGAGCGCTGAAAGCGC
>JAFSXC010000118.1 GCA_017450105.1 Lachnospiraceae bacterium
CTTTTCCCGGCTTTCCTCGCGGCCTTCTTCTCTCATGGTTTCATCATGCTTCTTGGCGTCGAATTCGTAGAGACAACTAAAATATGCCATATCCCTGTTCTCCTTCAGAAAATCTGCAAGAATTCCATTTTCGATGCAATCATCAACAGCCTCCCGGACAGCTTTTATATTTTAGCGAGCTTCGCCTGGAGAAGCTCAATTTTGGAATTTAAATAACGGTTTTCAGAGGTCAGCGACTCATTCTCGTAGGTCAGCGACGCATTCTCAGAAGTCAGTGACTCATTCTCAGAAGTCAGCGACTCATTCTCCGCCTCCAGAGCTTCGATCTTTTCCCGGCTTTCCTCGCGGCCTTCTTCTCTCATGGTTTCATCATGCTTCTTGGCGTCGAATTCGTAGAGACAACTAAAATATGCCATATCCCTGTTCTCCTTCAGAAAATCTGCAAGAATCCCATTTTCGATACAATCATCAACAGCCTCCCGGACAGCCTTATCCAGGTCCGTATATTTCTTCTTATACTCCCGAATAATCTTTACAAACTCCGCATATTCCCGCAGGGTGGGGCAGCCATCCATAACGGCGTTTTGCTGTCCGGCGTTTATGTTTACTATTCTCACAACAAGCTCAAGCTGTGGATTTTCCTCCGACTTACGATAAAGCTCCGACAGCCGGTATTCCGTTACGCCATCCAGATCCTCTTCCCCATTATAAAACATGACAAACCGCGGAACCGGGATCATAAGCCGTTTTCTGGTATATAAGTCCTTATTGCGAATCTGCTTATGCAGCATATTGGCAGCATAAAAAAGATCCCTTAAAGGAAGGTTCGGATTCAATGTCGATTGATGCTCATATAGGCTCAGGTAATCCTGAAGTAAAAAAGAGACATCGTTCTTCATCGACAGATAGATCGCGTTTTTTAAGGTCTTCACCTTAAGGTCGTCCGGATTCTGATAGTCCGTCCCATTCACCGCGTTAAACAGCGTCAGCAGTTCCTTCTTGTTGTTCCCGAAGATCATCCGGAAAACCGTATCCTTGTAATTTCGCTTCGTGTGGCCCATACAGCTTCCTCCTTTTGGGTAGTTTCATACGCAGGAAGAAACCTTCGCATCTCCCTGCCCGATTCAATTGTTGTAAGCAGGGTTTTCTTCTTGAAATAAGAAAAGAATTTAGATGCGCAGAGCGCGAAGAATATCTGCTTTGATTCAGAATAGCACGATGGTTTATGAGGCGCAAGAGGGGAGGCGAAAAAACTGAGAAGCGGTTATTCCATTAATATGGAAGATTTGCGTTGATATTTGATGGAAACCGTGTATAATCAAGATAAGTCTGAATTTGGACTTGTTTTGCAGCTTGGAGGGACTCGAGATGAAAATTTGGAAAAGATTGAGGAATTGTTGTATAAAGACTTGACAGGTTTTTTTATATGAGGGTATTCTTTACAGACAGATTGACAGACAGGGCGGCTGACGCCTTTTATAGTTATGAAGAAATGTAAATGACACACGCTTTGCAGAGAGACTGCAGAGGGTGTGTTTTTTGTTTGACGAGGAGGACGGATATGCGGTTTTTTAAGGGACAAAAGAAGAGGAGAAGCTTTCAGAGAATTACTACGGTCGTTCTGGTTTTGACCATCCTGCTGGGCGAATTCACGGGCGTCATGCCGCTCGAGGAGGCGGAGACGGCGCAGGGGGCAACAAATTACACAATCGGAGAAGTCGGTTATGTTTTCTCAGATGCTAATCAGTACTGGGATATTTCGGAAGCTCAGAATGGTTCTTTAATGGCTTATTATTTTGCAGATGCCATAAACGGTAATAAGCTGATTATCGATGGTGATGGAAAAATGAAGAATTATCCCTCATTCTGGGATATCGGTTGGAATACTCCATTGGAAGTTATATTTACAGGTAATCCACCAAACATAGGGAATAGTGCTTTTTCTTCTTTATCCTTCACTTCAATAGAAATACCTGATAGTGTTACATCGATAGAGGATGGAGCTTTTCAGAGCTGTTCATCTTTAACTTCAATAGTAATACCTGATAGCGTAACGAGTATAGGAGAGGGTGCTTTTATGAACTGCACATCCTTAGCTTCAATAGAAATTCCTGATGGTGTAACAAGTCTACCGGAAAAACCTTCCAGTCAGGTAGTGTATGTGGTGGAGGAGCAGCAGTATGCCGCTCTTGATTTCGTGCAGATTAATCCGGTACAGCAGCAGGAGCTGGGGGATCTCTACGAGGATATGAAATATCTCATAAAGGAATATAGATTTAATGCGCCTTATCGCAATATGTTCGGGCGCGGAGCCGAACGCCTGAAGCAAATCAACCGGTTGGAGGAGAAGCAGAATTATGATAACCGGAGATTTATGCTTTCAAAGATGCGAAGATCCCTGATGTATTCCAAGGACAGAGACATCTACTCGGGAGCCAAAACGTCAGGCGCTACCATATGGGAGAGTGTGGGAAGCGGTTACGGTACATGGCTTCATATGGTGAAGGCAAGTGATGTGATCAGCGACAGGAACCAGGCATGCCGGGACAGGCGCAGAGAGCAGCGGGAGGATGGTACTCTTCCCAGCCTCCTTAAGAGGCATACTGAATGGTGGGCTACTGCATTTTATAATAATAAATACCGCTTTAAAATGGGCTGGTGCTTTATCAACGGCCTCATTGACCGTACGCTGGGCTTTGGCACCATGCTGGCGGCGAACTCCCTGAATGCGGTGGGGAAGGTGGTGAAGGCGCCGATCAAGCTTCTTTCCATGGGCTTTAACGGTCTGTCCAGCGTGTTTCATAAAAAAAGCGCTGGAAGGTGGATAATAACCTGAAAAGAGGCTGGGTAAGCGCGGATGAAGGGAGAGACGTTTTCCGGTCCTGTGTGAAGGGTCTGGCTGCGATGCCTGTGGGCATGGCAGAGTCCGTGTATAAGGGGCTTCCTTATCTTTACCGGAAAATGAGGGGACTTCCCGAAGATAAAACCGTAACGGAATTCAGACAGCAGATGGTATTCGAAGAGGATGGTGACGATCATCTGGAGGATGTAGCGGTAGAGGTGACAGAAACCCGCGAAAAGGTATATAAGCATTCCGCAGGACTTACGGATAATATCCGGAAAAAGCTGGGCCAGGTCATCCGGAACCTTGGTTACCGGGAGGGCTATGATGAACAGCTTGCCGTTGATGAAAATGATCCCGAGATGGGCTATGAGGATGAAATCTTTGATTTATCATCATCTGAAAAGGCTGGAGGCGACCTACGGGAAGCTGCTGAGCCAGATGCACTTTGAGGATTTAATCCGGCTTGTAGATGATCCGAATGGCTTTCGGACCGACTTCTGCATTCTTCAGGATCTTATCCAGATCCTGAAGGACGGGAAGAAATACTTTGATCCCGGTTCAAAGGAGGATCAGGAATTAATCAAGCTGTCCAATTATTATAATTCCACGTACACCCTCGGATTTTACTTCTATGTTGGAGAGGTGTCCAAATGGGACACGATTGATGAGCTTGAAGACTTCACGATAGAAATGTTGACAAATTATACGCAAAAGGGGGCGCAGGAATTCGAATATGCCACTGCAGACGGGATCGGAGGTCCCGCGCTGACAGAAAAACAGCAAAAGGACTATATCAAGGATCTTCAGAAGAGAGCGAAAAAGGAAGGCTGGCAGAAAAAGCTGTACGGTATTTTTGCAAAATAACAGCAGCAGGGAAAAGGTCGGATGAAATAATGAATTCAAAGTCAGCGGGATGATCCCGCTGACTTATTCATATCTGTATATCTACGGCGGCTCCTTCGGGGGCCGCGATGACCGGCATGGAAAGGGCCAGTCCCGGGGAACCGGGCGTAAAGCCGGCCTGACCGGCGCTTCCGGCGACCTGCATAAAGGCAACCCCCTTTTCAAACTGGTATTTCAGATAGGCCTTCAGATAGTCCATGGTCGCCTTCAGGATGGCCTTGTTCTCCGACTGGCGGTGTTTCTGCTTCAGCTCCTTTAAATCCTCCTCACTCATATGGGGATCGACGATCTCGAGCTCCTCCAGCTGGCTTAAGCTTTCCTCGAGCTCCTCGAGCTCTTCCTCTCCGAATTCGGAGATCATTTCATTCAACTCGGAAAGCATTTCCTCCGACGCGTCACTTTCGGACACCTCCTGAAGCATACGATCTCTTTCCTCAAAAATGGCGTCTTCGCGCTGGTTGATCTTCTCTTCGCCCTCCGAAACTAAAGCGCTGGCCATACTCCGGCCGGCGGATTCCTGTCCCTGGGGATTCTCCTCACCCTCCTGCGTACGTTCCACGAGCTCCTCCATCTCAAGGTGGTGCTTTTTTCTCCGGGCAACGAGCTCCATCTTCTTTGCGTGGGTAAGGGCCAGCTCCAGCTCTCCCTCGTCCCCGTCCCCGATCGAAAGCTTACGCTTTACCTCCTGGACCTTCCTTTTGGCGGAAAGAACCGCCTGGCCGGCGCTGACGGAGGTTTTCGCCCGCAGTATTTTGGCCGCCACCTCTCTGTGGTTGTAGGGGTATTTTTTCTTGACCTCGGGGGACTTTTTATTCTCTTTGGCAGAGGGGATTTGAAGAAACCCGTTTTCCTTGTCTCGGGAAAAGCCGACATGGGAATTTGGCGCCGTGGTCCGGTCCAGACCGCGAAGCAGGTCCTTCATATGCCGGGACATGGGTTCAGCGTTTTCGCCTGATTTTTGGGATACACCATAAGAGCTTCCGCTTAAAGAATTACCCGAAGCAGACCTGGCCCATGAGGCCGGGACCGTATTTGTTCCTGTCACCATAATCTACCTCCCTGTAGATTCCGTTGAAATCCGTTTCCGGAATACGCATTTTCGTATCCCAAAGTGACAATACTCCTTTATCTTATATCGGCGGAATGCAATGCTTTCTTAACCCCTTTATATCCCGTTTTCAGAACGGTTTTGCAGGGGTGAAATACACTTGACCGGGGTTTGCAGATGGGAGTACAATAATCCTGTATTATATTCTAAAATCGGATGCAGGGGGAACCTATGGGAGACGTAAATACAGCGATAAAGGATACAGGCAGTCTGGATCTTCTGATCTTCGAGGTGGAGGACCGGGTTTTCGGAATCAATGTCGCCAAGGTGCAGGAGATTATCGAATATGAACCCCTGACGCCTGTTCCGAAGGCAAATCCCAATATCGAGGGAATGTTCATGCCCCGAAATATAATGATTACGGTCATCGACCTGAAGCGGGTACTGGGTCTCGGTGAGGCCGGAAACAGCGGTGATCTGATCCTTACGAATTTTAACGCGCTGAACATGGCCTTCCATGTGGATAAGATCCGCGGGATCCATCGAGCCACCTGGCAGGACATCATGCGGCCCAGCGAAGCGACGGACCAGACCGAGGAAAGCCTGACAACGGGCATAATTAAGGTTGAGGACCAGCTCATCATCATCCTGGATTTTGAAAAGATCGTCGGAGATATAAATCCGGATACGAGCCTAAAGATCCATGAGGTGGATGATTTTGAAGGAAGAAAGCGGATCGATGTGCCGATCCTGATCGCGGAGGATTCCCTGCTCCTAAACCGGCTGATCGTCGAATCCCTGGAAAGAGCGGGCTATTCGAATCTGACCCATACCGCCAACGGCAAAGAGGCCTGGAGCCTGATCGAAAAATGGCGGGATGAGGGAACGCTGAAGGAAAATGTTCAGTGTGTGATAACGGATATTGAAATGCCCCAGATGGACGGGCATATGCTGACCAAGCTGATCAAGGAGGACAAAAAGACCCAATGGATCAAGGTAATCATCTTCTCCTCCATGATCAACGAATCCACCCGTAAAAAAGGAGAACAACTGGGCGCCGACGGTCAGATGACGAAGCCGGAGATCGGCCGTCTGGTGGGTGTTATGGATGAGCTTCTTCTTTCCTCTTGAACAATGAGAACCTGTATTGCCATTGATCTGAAATCCTTTTACGCCTCGGTGGAATGTGTGGACAGGGGGCTGGATCCTCTGACCGCGAATCTCGTCGTGGCGGATGAAAGCCGGACGGAAAAGACGATCTGTCTGGCGGTCTCTCCCTCTCTGAAGGCCTACGGAATCTCCGGCAGAGCCCGGCTGTTCGAGGTCGTACAGCGCGTGGGGGAGATCAATAAAGAACGTAAGAGCAGACTCCCGGGAAAGGAATTTTCCGGTGAGTCTTTTTTGGATCCGGAGGTAAGGAAAAATCCTTCTCTTGCGCTTTCCTATATCGCGGCCCCTCCGCGGATGTCTCTTTACATGGATTACAGTACGAGGATCTTCAACATCTACCTTCGCTATGTTTCCAGTGAGGACATGCATGTCTATTCCGTGGACGAGGTCTTTCTGGATGTGACCGGATATCTGAAGACTTTTGGAATGACCGCGGAGGAGCTGGCGCGGGAGATGGTCCGTACCGTGTGGAAGGAAACGGGGATTACGGCGACGGCCGGGATCGGTACAAACCTCTATCTTGCCAAGATCGCGATGGACATCGTGGCCAAGCATATGGAGCCGGACGAGTACGGGACAAGGCTGGCGGAGCTGGATGAGTATTCCTACCGCAGGCTCCTCTGGGATCATACGCCCATTACGGATTTCTGGCGGATCGGGAAGGGCTATGCCAGAAAGCTGGCGCAGAACGGGATGTATACGATGGGGGATGTGGCTCTTTGCTCCATCGGAGAGGATGAGGATTTTTACAACGAGAACCTTCTTTATGAGCTCTTCGGCATCAACGCGGAGCTTCTGATCGACCATGCCTGGGGGTACGAGCCCTGTACGATCGAGGAGATCCGGCGCTACCGGCCGACGGATACCTCTCTTTCCTCCGGGCAGGTCTTAAAGGAGCCCTACCCCTTTGATAAGGGGAAGCTGATCCTGAAGGAAATGACGGATCTTTTGGCGCTGGATCTGGTGGATAAGGGACTTCTGACCGATCAGCTCGTTCTTTATGTGGGCTATGATATAGAGAATCTGACCAGGGAGAACATAAGAAAGTCCTATAAGGGTGAGATCACAAAGGATTACTACGGACGGCAGGTCCCGAAGGCCGCGCATGGCTCGGAAAATCTGGGAAAGCCAACCTCCTCGGCGAAAAAGATGATCGCGGCGGCGGAGATACTCTATGAACGGATCGTAAACCCCGAGCTTATGATCCGGCGGCTTTCGATTACGGCGAACCATACCATTTCAGAGCAGAAACGGGCGGAGGGGGAAGCCTATGAGCAGCTTTCGCTGTTTACGGATACGGAGGAAAAGGCTTTGGAAAAGGAAAAGAACCTGCAGAAGGCCGTGTTGAGTCTGAAGAAAAAATTCGGAAAGAATGCGGTACTGAAGGGAATGAATCTGGAGGAAGGCGCCACCACCATCGAACGGAACGGCCAGGTCGGAGGACACAGGGCATGAATCAGATGGATAAGGAAAACAGAAAGGCCCGGTATGAGGAATATTATGATCTCCCTCATCCCGAGCCAAAGCATCATAAACGGATGTCTATAGATGCACGTGCCGCTCAGTTCGCGCCGTTTGCCGCGCTGACCGGCTTTGAGGAAAAGATTGAAAAATCTGCTGAAGACTTTAATTCACAAATACGGTAACTGCCCCGCTGTAGTTTTCTCCCTCGGCATATACCTTTACGGAACCGACCGTCGGATCGAGGAGCCTCAGAGAGACCTCGGAGGTATTCAGACGGATGGTTTTGCCTGTATCAGAAAAGGTGAATTTTATGGATTGTACCTTTTTGATCTCATCCTCTACTGTTCGGATTTTTCCCTTTTTTGTTTTTTCTACCTTGACTTTAACCGTACCGTCCAGAAGGGAACGGAGGTTGATGGTAAAGCGGCAGGGATCTGCTGCCAGCCGTTCATTTGCCATGGAAACGGCTTCTTCCATGGCCCTTTGCTTTGTTTTGGAAAGGCCCTTCGAAAGGACAGTCAGCTTCGGATAGAAGAAGGCGTTTTCGTCGGCAGCCTTGTTTGGGCAGACATAGCTGACCTGAAGATGCGACAGGGCATCCTTTACCGTCGGCAGCAGTTTTTCGGCGAAATCGGAAAGGTCTGTCCGGGCACTTAAGCCGGTCTCCGGCCGGATCCTTTCGGCTCTGTAATTCACCGCATCCCGGTAGAAAACGGAAATCAAGGCGCCGTTTTCGAGCTCCACCTCATGCAGAACGTTCTCCGGCTGCTTCGGTTCGTAATTGTTTCCATAGGCATTATCCGTTTTGATGATCGCAAATTCTACGGTTTGGGTTCCGTAATATCTGCCGAGGCCCGTAACTGTGACCGAGGCCATGCCGGGCTCCACATTGTTCTTATAGGAAACGGTGTAATGCTTATCGGCGGTAAGAAGGCGTCCGTCCGAGAAAACCGTTACCTGTGGCTTGATGGCAGCGCCGGTATATTCGAAGATGGTTTCGTCAAGAGAAACGGAATCGATTTTGGCGGGTGTGCCGATAACATTTCTGGTCTGGGCGCTGATACAGGCATTTCCCTTCTTGCTGCAATCCACCCATAGATCTTCATCCAGATAGAAGCTTTCGCCTTTATTCCCGGAAACAAGGGCGTTAAGCCCGGTCCAGTATACAAAATCGGCTTCCGCGCAGACATATCCGCCCGTGACCGTTACGACCACGGAAAAACGGTCTCCCTGATCCAGGATCGGGGGCTCATCCAGCGAAACCGTATAGCGCCCGGTATAGGGAAGCTGTATATCGGTTTGCTTTGCAATGATCGTTCCGGAGGCCGGGTCCTCCCCGGCGCAGTCTCTGTAGATTGTAACCTCCGCGGTTCCGGGTGCGGCGTCAGAGCCCGTGACACCCGGTTCGAGTTCAAACAGAAAGTTTACGGAATCAAGGGATTCCGTCTCGCTGGCGCTGGCCTCAAAAACATTTGCAGCCGTCCGGCCGATCGGGTTGAAATCGTGGAAATTGCAGTCGTAATAGTAGTTATTGTCCTCGACCCGCTCGCTCATCTCCTGCACAAAGCAGGAATGCGTGGTGCCGCCAAGGGTTTTGTCACAATAGGACATCCAGAAATAGCCGTCTGGATTCATACCGTCACTGCCCCAGCTGTTTCGGATCAGCCAGGCGCCATCCTCTTCGGCGTGTGTCAGGAAGCTTGTCCGCGGGAAATTGTCATCCCAGCCGACAATCATGGCGGAATGGTTTTCCGTATAATCCTCATCGCAATAATAGGAATTGTGCTTTATGTCGACGAAGGAATCTTCATGGCAATAGGACATGGCAACACCGCCGTGTTCCCGGATCCAGGCCTTGATCAGCTCCGGGTTATCCATGCTGATCTGATACCATCCGGTCTGGACTGCCACATCCCCCGAAAAGGCATCGATTTTCTGCCATTTGGACTCGGACAACGTCCCGTAGGGAGCATAGGCTTCGTCAACGACTCCCTTCCAGTGGGACAGGACCTCCATGGCCATCATGTTATGTCCGCCGTAGTTCAGAAGACCGCCCTCTTTGAATTTATGCTTCATGATATCTCCACTCTGATCGTGGGCTTTCGTTAATACAGGATTGGCCGCATTATTATAGGAATAATGGACAAGATGCGCTTCACTGTAGTCGATCGATGGAGTCTTTCCGTGATCCCGGATCATGTTCTGCTCCGCTGCACCGGTGGAGGCAAAGGCCCAGCAGGCTCCGTAGGGGGCCTGGTCCCGGATCTCCGGATAAATCGCATGAAGCTGATCCATAAGGTTTTTACTGTCATAAGGGGCAGGAAATGCGGATTCAGCAGAAAAGGAAGAAGCATCCGCCGGATAGTTAAGCATATCATCCACAGCATCGAAGGCATAGTTCTCCGACAGAGTCACAGCCTCATGCCCCCGGATGGGAAGCGTTCCGAATGCATCTTCAATTCCGGTATCCGGGATTTCTTCTCCGTACACCGGGAAAGCCGGGTGGAGGGGGAGCATGGTAACAGCCAACAGGAACGGTAAAAGAGCTTTTCTCTTCATAGGGTGTTTCTCCTGGGAATATTTTTTTATGATAAAATCATAACGAACCAAATTTTTTTCGAAAGATAGTGCGATAATATAAGTAATAATTCGAGTGGAAACGTTTTTTTTTTGAGGTAGAAGGAATATGAAGGTGCTTTCTTTTCTTTTGACAGGGCTTCTGATCCTTACGGGAATGCCGGTGTCGATCCGAGCGGGGGAAAAAACGGAGAAGCCGGTTTTTCCGGGTATGCCGAAGGGGTATGTGTTGTCTTCGGAGGAACGGCGGGAAAAACAGAAGGTCAGAAGCAGCGGTATTGTCGGGATCCTTCGGGAGGAAGAGAACGGAGCTGAATTTTCGGAGGACACGGTGTTTTTTCTGACGGAGGACGAAGGCTATGCACAAGCCGTGGCCCGTGCCTATGGGGCCGAGCTGAGCTCCTGTGACAACGGGGTTGCCGTGCTTACGCTTTATGCCGGCGGGCCCACGCCGGCGGATGCCGTGGCGGCCGGGGCGGATGCGGCCAGCCGCTTGCCGGCTGTTTATCCCGATGAGCTGGTCTCCTGCCTTGACATCAATGATCCGTATCTTCGAGCCGGGACAGAGGAGTATCAATGGTATCATGACTGCATCGGCTCCTGGAACGGCTGGGAGGACTGTGCCGCGGAAACGGAGATCACGGTTGCCGTTGTGGATACGGATGTACTGACGACGCATGAAGAACTTAACGGCCGTGTGGAACGGATCGAGGTCGGGGAAGACGGGCTTTTGAATGACGGAAAGCGGTATTATGACCCCAATGGCCATGGGACGAGGGTGGCGGGGATGATCGGCGCGGCCCTGGACAATAAATGCGGGGGCGCCGGGATCGATCCGAATGTGAAGCTCCTTGGGATTCCGGTCTTCTGCCACGAGGGAGGAGCCTATACCTCCGATATTATCCGGGGGGTCAATACGGCGCTGGAAAACGATGCGGATATCATAAACTTAAGCCTCGGAAGCAATATTTATAACGTCGGCTTCCAGAATGCTCTGGACAACGCCTATGCACAGGGAGTGACCGTTCTGGCCGGGATGGGAAACGACAGCTCCAACGCCCGCTTCTATCCGGCGGCCTACGAGCATGTGATCGCTGTGGGGGCCACGGATAAGAACGGGCGCAGGGCCTATTATTCCGGCTACGGGGAGTGGTGTGACATTTCGGCGCCGGGCTCGGATATCTATGGGCCGACGACGGACAGGCATGAGGCGGAGGAAGAGGATGAACTTTTGACGGATGAATACGGCTGCTCCAGCGGAACCTCTCTTGCCTGCCCTTTGGCGGCGGGAGTCTGCGCTGCTTATATGAGCGTGGTCGGAAGGCTTGGCCCGGATGAAATGGAAGCTGCGCTGAAGGCTGGTGCAAACCCCTGCCCGGATGAGGGAACGGGAGCCGGGATAGTCAGTCTGGAAAACATGCTCCGTAAGGTCCGGGGAGAGCAGGAGCTGACGCCGAAGGCCTGTCTCGACGGACAGATTTCGGAAGAAAAATTGAGCTTTGAACCTCAAACGACATTATCATTTGTCGTATCAAACAAATCCCTCGTCTGTGGGTATTACCTTAGTCTGGACGGAAGCGACCCGGTAAAGGGAGCCTTCCTTGAGCCGGAAACGACTCTCTGTGCAGAGGAGCTGGTAAAGAATTTTGGCATGAAGAAGGAAGGGGAGCTTCGCGCAGTTTCCGTAAACCGCTATGGACAATTCAGCACGGAGCTGTCTCTGCCTTATCAGGTGGACGATCCGGAGGGCAGGATCCTGTTTGCGGAGATCGAGGGACCGGAGGAGCTTGTAACGGGGGAGGAAGCATATTCGTATAAGGTCTGCCTTCTTCCGACAAACGGGGAGGATGTCCGGGCGGAGTGGTCCCTGGAGGGGGCGCCGGAGGGTGTAACGATCGGGGAAACGACCGGGGCTCTGACGCTTGGAGGGGCTAAGGAGGGGAGCTTTACGATTTTTGCAGAGCTCTCTGACGGAAGCGGGCTGAAGGCGGAAAAACAGGTGAAGATTGTTTCCCCGGCTTCGGAAATATGTGTGAAGGCAGCGTCTGCTTTGGATGAGGAGCGCAATCTGCCCGTATACCAAAACGGAACGCTTACGTCCTTCCGGCTTTATACGGCGGAGCCAAAGAATAGCCATTCTACCGCTTCCGGAGCGGCTACGGCCGTTTTGGACGGGCAAACGGACACCGGTCAGTCAGTGGTTTGGCAGAGCTCGGACCCGACGGTTGCAGCAGTTACTGAGGATGGAAGGGTGAGAGCAGTCGGCGCCGGGGCCGCGGTACTGAGATGCTTTTTACCGGACATAACCGGAGTCAGCGCGGAGGTTGCGGTTACGGTTTCGGTGCCGGTATCCTCTGTTTCGGTAATAAAGCCGGAGTCATCCAATGTGCTTGCCTGCGGGAAATCCGTTACGCTTGATGCGGTATGCGGGCACAGCTTTGGAGAACCCTCAGGGACAGAGCTTGTCTGGAGCTTTGCTGTGGGAGAGGATACCCTGGATGAGGATGGCGTGGGGCATGAGAAGGATGTGGAGACGGACGGGAATCTGACAAAGAAATTTTTGAAAAAGAAGCTGGCCAAAATAGAGAACGGGAGGCTGACGCTGTCCAAAAAAGCGAAAAAGTATGCGGGGTTATGGATCGAGGCCCGGGCTACGGCTTCTGACGGGACGGGCTTTACAGATTCCTATGCCTACCAGATTGTCCCTCCGGCGAAGAGCATAAAGACCTGCCGCTTGAACGAAAACGGAAGTTATGAAAAGCTTGGGAAGACTGTTTTCTACAGCGATCTGTATTATATAAACCGGGCAGTTTTCGCGGTCCGGCCCTCCAACTGGACGGCGATAGGAATAGAAAGCTCCGACCCGGAGGTCCTGTCCGTTGTCGTGAAAAATCAGCAAAGATCAGGGCATTGGATCGTGTATCTCTATCCGCATAAGGCAGGGACCGCGGAGATAAGGATGAGGACGCTGGACGGGACGAATAAGAAAAAGACCTTGAGGATTACCGTGACGGAAGCGGATCTTTGACTGCCTGTGTCGTAAATTATGATAAAAAAAGGCCCGGGTATTCGGATACCCGGGCCGTGGATTCAGTACATTTTCAGTATTTATTTTTTGGCAGCCTCCATGAGCTTTGTCCTGAGCTGGTTCTCGATCTGACCAAGCTCGGATTCGGCGGCCTTGCGCTTCTCGCGTCCCTCGGTCTGGATCTTTAAGACCTCATCGAGGGTAGTGATCAGCGATTCGTTCGTGTGCTTTAAGGTTTCGATATCCACAATACCGCGTTCAGATTCTTTCGCGGCGTCGATCGTGGCCATCTTGAGCTGATCGGCGTTCTTGCGGAGAAGGGCGTTGGTCATATCGTTGACCTCACGCTCCGCCTTGCTGGCCTGGGTGCTGTGCTCGATGCCGATGGCGATGACCATTTGGTTTTTCCACAGCGGGATCGTGTTTACGATGGTGGACTGGATCTTCTCTGCCATCATCGAGTCCGAGGCCTGGACCATACGGATCTGGGGAGCGGTCTGCATGGCGATGGTACGGGTCAGCTCCAGATCGTAGATCTTCTTCTCGAAGCGGTCGCACTGGGCCGCCAGATCTTTGGCTGCCTGAGCGTCCTCCATCAGCCCGGAGGCGTCCGCCTTGGCCTGAAGATCCTTTAATTCATGTTCCCGGACGCTGGCGAGCTTTTCCTTGCCGGCCAGGATGTACATGGTAAGCTCCTTAAAATAGGCCAGATTCAGGTCGTACATCTTATCCAGAACATCGATATCCTTTAGCAGGGTAACCTGGTGCTTCTCCAGCTCGCGGGAGATCTCGTTTACGTTGGTCTCGACCTTGCTGTAGCGGGCCTTCATGGCCTGGAGCTTGTTCGCGCCCTTTTTGAAGAAGCTGAAGATTCCCTTCTCATTATCATCCACATCAAAGCTTTTCAGCTCCGAAACCAGCGTGGCGATCATGTTTCCGACCTCGCCCATATCCTTGGAGCGCACGTTTCCAATGGCCTTTTCGGAAAAATCCGCCATCTTCTTCTGGGTTCCGGCACCGTAATTCATGATACCCTGGGTGTTGGTCAGGTCGATGGTCTTCGCAAAATCGCTTACCTGCTTCTTCTCCTCCTCGGTCAGGTTCATCTCCTCCTGGGAGACACCGGCACCGTAGGACGACATCATCGCCGCTCCGGAACCGTCCGGAGCCGCCGGAGCGGGAGGATTCTCCACCTCCTGGGGCTTTGCGTCAAACGTAAGAACGGGGGCCGTCGGGGCCGCCAGGTCCATTTCCTTGAATTCTTCCGACATTGTTATCCTCCTTTATCTGTTCTCTTATCTACTATTTCTGTTCCACAAGACCGTCCTGGGTCAGCATGGTTTTCATGACCGAGATATCCGAAGAAAGATCCCAGACCTGGTCCTGGAAGAAGCTCTCCAAAAGCTTTTCAAAGGCATCGTTCACCATATCGATGGCGCCTTCGATCTCCTTCCTTGCCTGGGCCACATTCTGAGACGAATCCGCCTGATCCTCCAGCTCCAGATAGCCGTTTAAGAGCTTTTCGATCGTGGGCAGATAGTAATCCATAAAGCGGCGGAGATTTCCGGCCTGCTCCGGTTTTTTCTTTACCTGGTCGAATATCTTATGCATGATCTCCTCCAGCCGGTACAGGCGGTTCGACATCTCTTCCGTATCCGGGATCAGATCGTTCACCTCACGTACATGCTTCATATAGGCTTCGCCGTCGGTCAGGATCTTTGCCACCTCGGGGGAGAAATTCTTGTAGGCTTCTCTGGCTGCCTCTTCCTCCTGCCGTTTCTTTTCCTCCATCTCCTGACGGTTCCGTTCGGTTTCCATGTACTGGTCGTAGACCTTGTCCGTCAGCATCAGTGTAGATTCGTCCTTATCGAGCCGGGCCTTCGGAAGAAAGCCGCGCCGGATCATGTTCTTCAGATCGTTCAGCACCTTACGGGTACTGACCCCGAGCCGTCCGGCCAGGGATTTCAGATCCACATATTCCGCATCCCCCACCATATCGCCGTACTGATAAAACCGCTCGACCATTTTTTTGCTTCGGATCCCGGAAAACAGAAGGAACAGGGAGCCTAACGACAAAACGGAGAAGATGACGGTTGCGAATACAAACAGCGCCTTCAGCCCGAAGGGCTCAATCGACATGGATCGGAGGAGCAGGCCGATCGCCGATGGCGTACAGATGCCGAACCCGATGGCTCCGAGGACGATAAACAGGGTACCGGTACTCGGATTCACAGGGTTATACAGGAAATTGGACAGGGGCTTACGGCTTTTCTTGGGAGTTACAGGCGGAGCTGTACGCACAGAGGATTGTCCCGCGTTGTGATGCGATGCGCTGGGGGGCACTTCTCCGGACTGGGCCTTTCTCCAGGCCGCTCCGTTCTGCCAGACATAGGGCTGGCCCTGGACCTTTGTTTCCTTATACTGCTGCGCTGCCTGCGCCCGCTCGGTCGCCATGGAGGGACCGGGATCATAATCGTTACGCCGGCTCTGCGCATTCTGCTTTGAAGCCATGACAGCCTCCCGCCGGATTTTGTCACCGGCGGTCAGAACCCGATAGCTGATCGAGGACTTCAGATTATTATAGTTTTTCGATTCCACGGCAGCGGTCACATCCTGGAGGATGCCTTTTCCCGCTTCTAAAATGTCATCAATTCCACTCATGCTTACAATTTACCATGAAAAATCAGGATATTCAATAATGCTGTTTTTTATTGTCCCAAAGCTGTCTTCTGTGCCACCTTCGTTTCCCTGTCATAGCAGGCAAACGCCTCGTCCACCAGCTTCTTTTCCGGCTTCTTTGTAAAGAGGCTGACCACGGGAACGATCACAAGACCCGCCAGCATGACCACAGCGCCGCTGTTGATCGGGGACTGGAGGATCGGCGGGAAGGAATCCCGGAGGAAGATATTCAAAACCATAACAACAGAGGCAAAGAGGAAGCAGGCCCAGCAGCTTGCCCTTGTTACCCACTTTCCGTAAAGCGAATAGAGGAAGGGGGCCAGGAAGGCGCCGGCCAGGGCTCCCCAGGATACACCCATGAGCTGGGCGATAAAAGTCACAGAGGAGGAGTACTGGATCAGGGCCAGGATCGCGGAGATCGCGATGAAGACCACGATCAGCACACGGATCATGAGGAGCTGACTCTTTTCCTTCATGTTTTTCACAAAATTGTCCTTGATCAGGTCAATGGTCAGCGTGGAGCTGGAGGCAATGACCAGAGAGGACAGGGTCGACATGGAGGCGGAAAGCACCAGGATCACAACCAGGGTAATCATGCCCTCGCTCAGGTTGGAGAGCATTGTGGGTACGACCGAGTCAAAGCCGTTGGCCGCGATGTCGATCTGATCCGAGAACAGCCGCCCGAAGCCGCCGAGGAAGTAGCAGCCGCCGGCCACTACCAGCGCGAAGACCGTGGAGATTA
>JAFSXC010000119.1 GCA_017450105.1 Lachnospiraceae bacterium
CCTGAAGACAAACGTTATCTACCGCGATGTCTACGAGTCCCAGACCAACGGGAACCAGGACTTCGATGCGGCCTCTTAGCGAGCGAAGCGAGCTTAGAACGGCACGTACAGGGCCACTTAGCGAGGCAAGGCCGGTTTTATCGGCCGCAGGCGAGGTTAGTGGCGTCGGACGATGCCGCTTCTTAGTGAGCGAAGCGAGCTTAGAACGGCACGTACAGGGCCACTTAGCGAGGCAAGGCCGGTTTTATCGGCCGCAGGCAAGGTTAGTGGCGTCGGACGATGCGGCCTCTTAGCGAGCGAAGCGAGATTAATAACTGTTTTATAAAAAGGATTTATTATGGCAGAAGAGAAACCGAAAGTAATCAAAATGGGACAGCGCGGGCAGGGAAGAGGACCGCGGCCGAAGGTGGATAATCCGGGGAAGCTGTTAAAGCGCCTTCTCGGGTATGTTATGAAGCGGTACGGGGTACATTTTCTGATCGTTATCGCCTGTATTTTTGTTACCGTTTTCTCCACTCTGAACGGGACCATGTTCATGCGTACGCTGATCGATCAATACATTACGCCTCTGATCGGGCAGAGCAATCCCGATTTCGGCCCGATGGCGGACGCGATCCGGACCGTGGGAATCTTTTTTCTGATCGGTATTGCCGCTTCCTTTGTGCAGAACCGGATCATGATCTATGTGACCCAGGGAACGATGCGGTCGCTCCGGAACGACCTGTTTTCGCGGATGGAGACGCTTCCGATCAAATATTTCGATACCCATGCCCACGGCGATATCATGTCGATCTATACGAACGACATCGACACGATCCGTCAGATGATCAGCCAGGCCCTGCCCCAGATGATCAATTCCCTGATCTCGGTGATCGGAACCCTGGCCAGCATGATCGTTTTAAGTCCGCTCCTTACGCTCGTGTCTCTCGGCATGGTGGTGGTCATGATGATCTGTACCGGGAAGGTGGCGGGACTGTCCGGCCGGTATTTTGTTTCCCAGCAGCAGGATCTCGGCGCCGTGAACGGTTACATCGAGGAGATGATGGACGGCCAGAAGGTGATAAAGGTCTTCAGCCACGAGGAGGAGGTCATCGAGGAGTTTGACCGGCTGAACGACAAACTCCTGGACAGCGCCTACAACGCGAACCGCTTTGTAAATCTCATCGGCCCGATCAATGCCCAGCTCGGGAATGTGAGCTTCGTCGTTGTCTCCGTCGTGGGTGCGGCCTTTGCGATCCCGAATCTCTTCGGCTTTACGGTGGGAGGTCTCGCTTCGTTTCTGACCCTGAACCGGAGCTTTGCGATGCCGATCGTCCAGATCAGCCAGCAGTTCAACGCGATTGTGATGGCGCTCGCCGGGTCGGAGCGGATCTTTAAGCTGATGGATGAGGCCGAGGAGCAGGACAACGGCTATGTGACTCTGGTCAACGCGAAGCGCGTAAACGGGGTACTGACCGAAACGGATGAGAAGCATACCGGGCTCTGGGCCTGGAAGCATTACCATAAAGATCTCGGTACGACGGACTATGTGGAGCTGAAGGGAGACGTGGTCTTTGACGATGTGGACTTCGGTTACACAGAGGAGAAGACGGTGCTCCACAATATCGACCTCTATGCGACGCCGGGTCAGAAGATCGCCTTTGTCGGCTCGACCGGGGCCGGGAAAACGACCATTACGAATCTGATCAACCGCTTTTATGACATCCAGGACGGTAAGATCCGCTACGACGGGATCAACATCAACAAGATCAAAAAGGCGGACCTCCGGCGGTCGCTCGGTATGGTTTTACAGGAGACGAATCTCTTTACGGATACGGTCATGGAAAACATCCGCTACGGGAACCTGAACGCGACGGATGAGGAGGTGATCGCGGCGGCAAAGCTTGCCAATGCGGATGTCTTTATCCGGCAGCTTCCGGACGGCTATCAGACCGTTCTGACCGGGAACGGGGCAAATCTTTCCCAGGGACAGCGACAGCTCCTTTCGATCGCGCGCGCCGCGGTGGCGGACCCGCCGGTCCTGATCCTGGACGAGGCGACCAGCTCGATCGATACGCGGACCGAGCGTATTGTACAGGACGGCATGGACAAGCTCATGCACGGCCGTACGACCTTTGTGATCGCCCACCGTCTTTCCACGGTGAAAAACAGCAACTGCATTATGGTTCTGGAGCAGGGCCGGATCATCGAACGCGGTACCCACGACGAGCTGATCGAACAAAAAGGAAAGTATTATCAGCTCTATACGGGAGCCACAGCGTGATTTGTAATTCGTATCAAGAAAGTGGACATCAGAAATCCTCTGACGTTCACTTTTTGTATTTTCGGAAACGCGAATTTCTGCAATGAAAATCGAGAAGGAGAGGATTATGGAGCTGACGGGAATCGGAAGCGAAAATGAAGCGGCTTTCCGCCATCTGATGCCGGGTATGGATATCCGGGACTACAGGGTGGCTGTCGGGGCGATCGAGGAGGGCCATGCAGCGGGTGTGGCGCTGTACAATGACCTGGATGAGGCGCTGATGCTGGATTACATTTTTGTCGCAGAGGAGTACCGGCGCCGGGGGATCGGGACGGCGCTGATCGAGGAGTTTCTGGAGGAGATTAAAGACTTCGGCGCGGCGGCTCTTCATGTAAACTATCCCGAAAAGGAAAAGGCTTTGCACAGCTTCTTTTCAAGCCTTGATTTTCTGCTTTACCGGGACGGGGACAGCTACCGGATCTCCCTGAAAAAGCTGCTGAAATCGGACCGGCTGAACCATCTTCTGAAGGCGGAGCCAAAGCATCTGGTCTGCCCGGTAAGGGAGCCTTCGAAAGCCGAAAAGCAGGCTCTGAAAAACG
>JAFSXC010000120.1 GCA_017450105.1 Lachnospiraceae bacterium
ACATACCCGAGAAGGCGCTTTAACAGCTTCCCCGGATTATCCACCTTCGGCCGCGGTCCTCTTCCCTGCCCGCGCTGTCCCATTTTGATTACTTTCGGTTTTTCTTCTGCCATAATAAATCCTTTTTATAAAACAGTTATTAAGCTCGCTTCGCTCGCTAAGAGGCCGCATCGTCCGACGCCACTAACCTCGCCTGCGGCCGGCTCAGCCGGCCTTGCCTCGCTAAGTGGCCCTGTACGTGCGTCTCTAAGCTCGCTTCGCTCGCTAAGAGGCCGCATCGAAGTCCTGGTTCCCGTTGGTCTGGGACTCGTAGACATCGCGGTAGATAACGTTTGTCTTCAGGAGCTCCTCGTGCGTTCCTACGCCGTTGATCTCCCCGTTCTCCATGACGATGATCCTGTCCGCGTTCTGTACGGAGGAGATCCGCTGCGTTATGATCAGCTTCGTCGTCCCGGAGAGCTCCGTGGCGAGGGCCTTCCTTATTTTCGCATCCGTAGCCGTATCCACCGCGCTTGTGCTGTCATCCAGGATCAGAACCTTCGGATCGGAAAGCAGGGCTCTGGCGATGCATAAGCGCTGCCGCTGCCCGCCGGAAAGATTCGCCCCTCCCCGCTCGACCTTTGTCTCATATTTGTCCGGCATGTTCTCAATAAACTCGTCGGCACAGGCAAGCTTTGCCGCGTTCTTACACTCCTCGTCCGTCGCCGTCTTGTTCCCCCAGCGAAGGTTGTCGTAGATCGTTCCGGAAAAGAGAAGGTTCTTCTGGAGCACCACCGCCACCTTTCTCCGCAGCATCGAAAGCTCATAGCTTCTGACATCGTTGCCGCCGACCAGGATCGCTCCTTCGTTTACGTCATAGAGCCTGCTGATAAGGTTTACAAAGGATGTCTTCGAGCTGCCGGTCCCGCCGATGATCCCGATGGTTTCCCCCGACCGGATCTTCAGGTTGATGTTCTTCAAAACCGGCTCCTCGGAGGTAGCGCTGTAGCTGAAGGAAACGTTCTGAAACTCAATGCTGCCGTCGGGGATCGTCACGATCGGATCCGGCGGATTCTGGATCGTGCTCTCCTCGGTCAGGACCTCGGAAATACGACGCGCGCTGGGCTCGCTCATCGTCAGCATAACGAAGATCATCGAGAGCATCATCAGATTCATAAGAATATTCAGGCAATAGGTAAAGAGGCTCATGAGCTCGCCCGTGGCCAGCTCATTCGAGATGACCAGCTTCCCGCCGAACCAGGAAAGAAGGAGCATGGAGATGTAGATCGTCGCCATCATGACCGGCATCGCCCAGGCAACGACGCCCTCCGCCTTAACGAAGATCCGGTAGATCCCCTCGCTGGCCTTCTGGAACTTTTTGTTCTCGAAGTCCTCCCGGACATAGGCCTTGACCACGCGGATCCCGGAAACGTTTTCCTGTACCGAAGCGTTCAGCTCGTCGTATTTCGGGAAGGCCTGGCGGAAGTATTTCGCCGCGAAGTACATAAGGATCGCAACGACCCCTCCGAGGACGAGAACGGCCACAACATAGATCATCGCCATGCGCGGGCTGATCAGAAACGCCATGACCATGGCTGCGACCAGAGAGACCGGCGCCCGGAAGCACATCCGAAGCAGCATCTGAAACGCGTTCTGGACGTTCGTCACATCGGTCGTAAGACGGGTGACAAGACCCGCCGTTGAGAATTTGTCGATGTTGGAAAACGAGAAGGTCTGGATCCGGTCAAACATCCCCTTCCGCAGGTTCCGCGCAAAGCCCGTAGAGGCCTTCGCCGCGTATTTCCCGCCAAGGATACCGGCCGCCAGCCCGGCCACGGCGCAGACCAGCATGATAAGGCCGATCTTTAAGATAAAGCCCATGTCCTTATTCGCAACGCCCCGGTCGATGATGGCCGCCATCAGAAGCGGGATGATCATTTCCATCACCACCTCAAAGATCATGAACACCGGGGTAACGATGGCCGACCGTTTGTATTCCCGGACATAGCCGGCAAGTGTTTTTATCATAGCTTATTCCTCTTCAAATATCTGTTCGGCAATGGTTCTTCGAACCCGTTTTCTTCGAAACTCCGCAAGACCGAGTCCCGTAAAATCCACAAATTCCGTCTGTACGGTCTGGGCCCTTGCCATGCGCTTCAGCTCCTCCGCCAGGGTGCTTTGATTTTTCTCCTCCATGTGGATGAAATCGCAGACGATCATGCCCGAGAGGTTTCTTAACCGGAGCTGCCTAAACAGCTCCTTCGCCGCCTCCCGGTTAATGGAAAGAAGGAGTTCCTCCTTCTCCAGCTTACGCGTATTTTTCGCGCTGTTGACATCCACGGCCACAAGGCCCTCGGTCTGCTCGATCGTAAGGAAGGCCCCGGAGCCGAGATACACCTTTTTCTGCAGAGCCCTGTCCAACTGACCCTCAATATTATACACGACTTTTAAGGGATAGTCATCCATATAAAGCCGCACATTTTCATGAAGCGCTCTTGTGGCCTCATAAACCGCCGGGAGATCCGTCACAACCTCCGCATAGGTTTCCGGCGGATCGTGAAGAAGGCGTCTCACATACCAGGGCTTCTCCCGGTAAAGTAACGTCTCCGCCCCGGCCGTACGCCATTCCTCGGGGAAGGAGGGAGGGAGCTTTACGGACACCGAGTAGTCCTTGTTCTGATGCGCGTCCTTTAAGACCCGGACAAGAAGCTCCTCGCCCTGAACAAGGGGCTTTTTGCTCACCTTTTTCGTAAAGACCGCGCCGTTCAGCTTCGTCAGCGGCAGAAACCCCCTGTGAACGCCGTCCAGAGAAAGGAAGGCGCTTTTTGTGCCCTGATGCACCCCCTTCACCCTGGCCGCATAAATATTACCGACCAGACTCTCCTTACCCGCCTTCACGAGCTCCGCTTCCAGAAGCACCAGGTCCGAAAAGATCCCTGCGAATAAAAAGGGTCCTCTGTCCCGAAGGGGAAGCTCCGTGATCACCAGCCGGTTCATAGGGGTTCTCCCAGAGAGAGGAGGGATACAAAGCCCTTCTCCCTGTTCCCGGTCAGAAGAGACTCCCGCAGGATCCTCCATTCCGCGGGAAAACAGCTTATCCCCGCCCGTTCAAAAAAGGCCGTAAGGAAGAGCTCCGGCTTTACGTTTTTCTCACTCCCGGAGGAGATCCGAAGGGCAAGCTCCCCCCGGTCCTCACAAAACGAATAGACCAGATCCTTCATGTTCAAAACGGTCTCGCTCTTCTTTGTTTTCTTCGTCACAAGAAGCTCCTCCGCCTCCCAGAAAAAGGTACGGATCAAATCCTGCCAGGGCTCCCTTTGCCCCGATTTCCTTCGTATCCGGTAATCCGCCGCACTCACAAGCGACATCGCGTTTTTCGCATTGTCCGGCAGCTTTACAGCCTCCCGTATACGGATCCCCTGCACCGAATTTCGATTCAGAAGCGCGGTAATTTCTTCATCGGGAAGCGAATTCACCTCCAGATCGAGGATCTCCCCGACGCTTTCCATACCGACCGAAAGAGGCATTGCGAAGGAAAGCAGCATATGAGGCGAATACCCTTCCGAGTAGCGCATATCGACCCCGGAGCGCCTGAATACCTTCTGAAAGAAGCGGCGAAGATCCAGATGTCCGATGTATTTCATCTCACCGGTTTTCTCAAATGCGAGCCTTAGCTTCAAAGCAGACCCCTCCCTTAAATTTCGATGCGCCGCAGCCGCTGCACTGTTCCCTGCAGTTGGGCGTCGTTTTGCCTTCCCTGGATTTCTTCCATTCCCGCAGAAGAAACTCCTTCGTTACGCCGATATCCAGAAAATCCCAGGGGAAAAGCTCGTCCTCGTCCCGGGTCCGCATACACAGGGACTCCACATCCGTCCCGGTCTCTTCGATGGCCGCCTCCCATTTTAAGGGATCGAACCATTCGGTCCACGCATCAAAAACCGCTCCCCTTCGATAGGCCTCCAAAATCAGCTCCGATAAGGGCCGCCCGCCCCGGGCAAGAAGCCCCTCCAGAACCGTCTCCTTCGGTTCATGCCAGATGTAACGGATGCTCTTTTGATTCAACTGCGTCTTAAGCGCAGCGATCACCATATGCGCCCGGTTCACATATTCCTCCGCCATAAGCATATGTGCCCATTGGAAGGGCGTAAAAGGCTTCGGGACGAAGAAGCTGGTGCTGATCGTGATCTGGCATTTCCCGTTCCGGCTTTCCTTCGGGATCTCGTAATAGGCCTCGGCAATTTTTTCGGCAAGCGCAGGGATAGCGCGTATGTCCTCCTCCTCTTCCCCGGGAAGCCCCAGCATAAAGTAAAGCTTCACCTTGTTCCAGCCGCCCTGAAAAGCCAGGGAAGCGCCGTTTATGATCACCTCCTCGGTCAGGTTCTTGTTGATCACATCGCGCATCCTCTGCGACCCTGCCTCGGGGGCAAAGGTCAGGCTGCTTTTCTTCACGTCCTGGACCTTGCTCATCGTATCGAGGGAAAAGGCGTCGATCCTGAGCGATGGAAGCGAAATATTGATCCCCTTCTCCCGGTAATCCAGCATATGATTCAAAAGCGGCTCCAGGCCCGTATAATCGCTGGTGCTGAGGGAGCTTAAGCTGATCTCCTCATGGCCCGAGCTTTCCAGCATTTCATCCGAAAGCCGCTTTAAGCACTCCACGTTTCTTTCCCGGGTCGGACGGTAAACCATGCCCGCCTGGTAGAACCGGCACCCGCGGATACACCCCCGCATCACCTCCAGAACCACCCGGTCCTGTGTTACCTGAAGAAAGGGAACGATCGGCTTCGTCGGATAAGGTACCTCATTCAGCTCCGTTACCACGACCCGTTCTACCCGATCCGGCACCTCCGGATATTTCTTCTGAAACGAAAGTAGCCTTCCGTCCTTCGCATATTCCGCCTCATAAAGCGAAGGAACATAAATCCCCGGAATCCCGGCCGCCTTCCGCAAAAAAGTCCGGCGATCCTCCCCCGCCGCCCTGCAGGTCTTATAGAGCTCCAGAAATGCATCGTAGGACACCTCTCCTTCTCCGATGTAAAAGCAGTCAAAGAAGGCCGCCAGCGGCTCCGGATTGTAGGTACAAGGCCCCCCTCCGATAACGATGGGATCCTCATCCGTCCGATCCCGGGAAAACAGGGGAATCTGTGAAAGCTCCAGCACCAACAGAACATTCGTATAGCACATCTCATACTGCAGCGTGATCCCGAGAAAATCCGCATCCCTCACCGGCCGCTGGGATTCGAGCGTAAACAGAGGAATTCCCCTTTCCTTCATGATCTCCCCGAGATCCGGCCAGGGAGCATAAACCCGTTCACACCAGGTATCCGCACGCCGGTTAAACAACTCATAGAGGATCTGGATGCCGAGATGGCTCATGCCGATCTCGTAAACATCCGGAAAACACATGGCGAAGCGGATAAGATTCTCCGCTTCGCTCTTGATGACAGTATTCAGTTCATTTCCAAGATACCTGGCCGGATGATCGATCGCCAAAAGAATCTCCTCCGGCAAGGCCAGTTTTCGTTCTCTATCCATATCTCACATAACTAAAAAACTACAGGTGAGCCAACCCCTCCCGCCCACCAAGGTTACTGTTCACACCCCAAGAAATGGCCAACCTCGTCCTCGGGCCGCGAACGGAGAGTGTGTCTGGAAAAAAATCCCCCTGTCGTGATACCAGTTTGATGAACCGTGTGAAGGTTAGACACCGGAGACAAAAAACATGGGGGCTGGGGGAATTTTTTCCAGGCACACCGCAGTGGAAGGTCCCGCCAAGTGTGAACAGTAACCTGCAGCGGGACGCCACCCTTCTTCCCTGAAATTCACCCAGCAGCCCCCCCGCCTACCAAGGTTACTGTTCACACCCCAAGAGATGGCCAACCTCTTCCTCGGGCCGCGAACGGAGGTGTGACTGAAAAAATTTTCTCCTGTCGTGATACCAGTTTGATGAACCGTGTATAGGTTAGACACCGGAGACAAGAAACATGGGGACTGGAGAAAATTTTTTCAGGCACATCGCAGTGGGGCTGCAAAGGTCCAGTGGACCTTTTCTTGCAGCCGACCGGAGCGGAGCGTAGAGTCCCGCCAAGTGTGAACAGTAACCCCAATAGGGACGTCACCTCCGACGCCACTAAACTCAGCCTGCACCCTCGGCTTGCCTTCGTTAAGTGCCCCTGCAGGGACAGCTCTAACCTCGCTTCGCTCGCCAAGAGCTGTCACCGCTGCGCCAATTCCCGAGTAACCTCATCCCAGGAAACATTCTTCTCCACCATAAGCACCACCAGATGATAAATGAAATCCGAAATCTCATGCCGAAGATGATCCTCATCCTGGTTCTTGGCAGAGATGATAAGCTCCACCGCTTCCTCTCCCACATGCTTCAAAACCTCATCCAACCCCTGATCCATAAGATATTTGGAGTAGGACCGCTCATTCGGCTTCTGCTTTTTGCTCTTCACCGTTTCATAAAGGGTCTCGAAGATCTTCAAAGGACTCTTCTCCACATACTCCTTCCGAACGATCTCATTGAAGAAGCAGTTCTTCGCCCCGGTATGGCAGGCCGGCCCCACCTGGGAAACCTTGGCCAGAATCGTATCCAGATCGCAATCCGCCGTCAGGCTCTTCACGTATTGGATGTGTCCCGAGGTCTCCCCCTTGGTCCATAGGGTTTTCCGACTCCTGCTGTAATAGGTCATCTTCCCGATGGTAAAGGTCGTATTGTAGGCCTCCTCGTTCATATAGGCCAGCATAAGGACCTCGTTGGTCCGGTAATCCTGTACCACCACGGGGATCAGCCCGTCGCTGTTCTTCTTAAGCTCCGACCAGGGGATCTTCGGCTCAAAATTGTCCATGTAGATGCCCCGTTTGGAAAGCGAGGTCTTCAGCCCCATAATGTCCAGAGACGTGTCGCTGACCGCAGGCCCGGAGATCCCGCGGATGTTTTCGCGGGAAAGGATATCCACCATTTCCTCCATGGAGGCCTCCCGCAGCGTCACAACATACTGCAGATCCGTAATCAGGTCGATCGCGTCCAGGATTCCCGTATTTAAAACGAGGATCTCATGGAAGTAGTCCCTGAGCTCATCCTGGTGCTTGAAAAGGAAGTCCACGTTCACTATGGATACGTCGATCTTCTCCTTCCCGAAGCGGGCCGCAGCGTCCTCGGCGATCTCGAAGGCCGAATCCTTGTCCGCATTTAAGATCACCTGCTTGCAGCCGGCAAAAAACAGGTTCTGCACATCCTCCAGCCGCTCGATATTTCCTCCGGCACAGACCGGGATATCCACGGTCCGGCTGATCTCCCGGATCACGCTTACATTCTTTTCATGCTCCTCATCGGTTCTGGAAAGATCCAGAACGATGATCTTGTCGATACCGCTGTCGTTGTACATCTTCGCGACCTCACGGAAATCTCCCGCCGGGGTACGGTCATGGATGCCGTGGACGAGCTCGCCGTTCTGTATGCACATGGACGCGGCAAAAATCTTATACTCCATTACAGACTTCCTTTCGTCGAACGCAGGCCCTCGATCCGTTCGTCTATGGACACTGCCTCGGAAAGGGCAATGCCAAAGCTCTTGAAGGCCGCCTCCAGAATATGATGGTGGTTTTCCCCCGATAGCTGCTTCAGGTGGATGTTCATCATGGCGCCGTAGGAAACGGCATAGAAAAATTCCTTCACGGTTTCCGTATCCAGATACCCGACTCTCTCCTGCTCCAGCGCCAGATCATACCCAAGGTAAGGCCTTCCGGAAAGATCCACCGCGCATAGGACCAGGGAGTCATCCATCGGGAGCAGGCGCTGGCCGAAGCGGCAGATTCCTTCCTTGTCGCCGAGCGCATTTTTAATCGCGGTACCGAGAACGATCCCCGTATCCTCCACCGTATGATGGCAGTCCACCGCCAGATCCCCCTTTACATGAACGGAAAGATCGAAAAGGCCGTGCCGCGCAAAGGCGTCCAGCATATGGTCAAAGAAGCCGATCCCCGTATCGATCTCCGTTTTCCCGGTCCCGTCCAGGTCGAGGGTAAGTGTAATATCTGTTTCCTTTGTTGTTCTTTTTTCTTCCGCTTTTCTCATAGTCAGGGTCCCCTTATTCAAACCGTTTTCTGATGGAATTCGCATGGGCCGTCAATGACTCCCACTCTGCAAAGGCCTCGATGCTGTCGTGCACCCTTTCCAGCGCGTTCCTGTCATAGGAGATGATGCTGGAGCGCTTCACAAAGGCATCCACGGAAAGAGGCGAGAAAAACCGGGCCGTTCCGTTGGTCGGAAGGACATGGTTCGGGCCGGCGAAATAATCCCCCAGCGGTTCCGAGGACCAGGGCCCGAGGAAGATCGCTCCGGCGTTTTTGATCTTGGTCATGATATCGTAGGGCTCGGCCGTATGGATCTCCAGATGCTCCGGTGCGATGCGGTTCACGGTACCGATCGCCTCCTCCATCGAACCGGCCACCAGAAGGAAGCCGAAGTTCTCAAGAGACTTTTCGATGATCTCTTTTCTGGAAAGGGTCGGAAGCTGCCTTTCGATCTCCGCATTTACCCTTTCGGCAAAGTCCCTGTCGTCCGTGATCAGGATCGCAGAAGCCATTTCATCATGCTCCGCCTGGCTCATAAGATCAGCCGCCACAAAGACCGGATTGGCGTCCTTATCCGCCAATACCAGGATCTCGCTCGGGCCGGCCACGGATTCGATCCCGACATGGCCGAACACGGCCTTCTTCGCCAGCGCCACATAGATATTCCCGGGTCCGACGATCTTATCCACCCGCGGGATCAGGTCGGTCCCGAACGCCAGCGCCGCAATCGCCTGGGCGCCTCCGCACTTAAAGATCCGGTCCGCGCCGGCCTCTCTCGCCGCAACGAGGGTCGAGGCATAGACCTTTCCCTCCGGCCCCACCGGCGTCGTCATCACGATCTCCTTGACCCCCGCCACCTTCGCGGGGACAATATTCATCAGCACCGATGAGGGATAGGCCGCCTTGCCGCCGGGAACATAGACCCCGACGCGGTCCAAAGGCGTTACCTTCTGTCCCAGAAGAATACCGTCGCCTTCGGCAGAAAACCAGCTTTCGGTCTTCTGTTTTTCATGGAAGGCGCGGATGTTCGAAAGGGCCTTCCGAAGGATCTCAAGGAGCTTTTGATCCACCGCCGCGTAGGCCTCGTCCAGCTCCTCCCCTGTGACCTCAAAATTCTCTTTGTTTAACACAATATGGTCAAATTTTTCCTCGTAGGAAAAGACCGCCCGGTCCCCTTCCCTCCGGACATGATCCACAATGTCTTTTACCGTTTTTTCCTGCTCCGGATAGTTCTCCGGGCTGCGCTTGATCAGGCGGGACAGAATGTCCTTTTCCATTTCCCCGTTCAGTATCTTAATTTCCATTTTTGATGATCTCCCTGATGGCTGCCGCAGCTTTTCTTATGCTATACCGGTGTTCCTTCCCGCAAAAGCAGAAGCAAAGCCCGGTTCTGCCGCACTGCAGGCAGTCTAAATATTCTATACTCCGTTTACAACCTCCCGCAGGCGGCTGATGATGCCTGTGATCCTTTCGTTTTCCATCCGCATACTGACCTGGTTTACGATCATGCGGGCGGAGATGTCGCAGACGGTTTCCAGCACCGCCAGACCGTTTTCCTTCAGCGTCGACCCGGTCTCCACGATATCCACGATGACCTCGGACAGGCCCACGATCGGCGCCAGTTCGATGGAACCGTTGAGCTTGATGATCTCGACGGTCTGATGGCGCCGGTTGTAGAAATAGTCCTGGGCGATCCTCGGATACTTCGTGGCCACCCGGATCATCTCGCGGCGCGAAAGCGCTTCCTTCGCCTTCTCGGGCCCGCATACGCACATCCTGCATTTCCCGAAGCCGAGATCCAGCACCTCATAAACATTTCTCTTTTCCTCGGCAATGATATCCCGGCCGGTCACCCCGAGATCGGCGGCTCCGTATTCCACATAGGTCGGCACATCCGGCCCCTTCGCAAGGAAGAAGCAAAGCCCCAGCTCCTCATTCCGAAAGATCAGCTTCCGGGTCTTTTTATCCTCCATCTCCCGGCAGGAGATGCCGACTCTGGAAAGAAGCTCCAGCGTCTGATCCGCCAGCCTTCCCTTGGTTAGCGCGAAGGTCAGGTCTCTTTTTTCGTTCATTCCTCCACCTCCACAAGCTCTGCCCGCTTCCCGGCTCTCCGAAGGCGTTTCGCCCGTTTGATGGCCTCCGGAAGATTCTCCTTCGTGCAGGTAATTATCTCACATTCCTCCTCCGGTTCCCAGACACGGTTCTGCCTTACCAAAGCATTCAGAAGCGTATCCACGGTCAACGCGAAGCCGACGGCGCCGTCCTCCTTCCCGAAGTGGGCAAGGAGCCTGTCGTAGCGCCCGCCCTTGACCACGGGTTCTCCGACATCATAGGTATAGCCTGCAAACAATACCCCGGAATAATAGCGGTAGGAGGAATGAAGCCCCGGCTCATAGGTCACATACTCATTGACCCCATAGAGCTTCAAGATCCGGTCCAGCTCCAGGAGCTCCGAAAGCGCCTTTTTTATCTCCGGATAGCCCTCCGCCGGTGCAAGCAGCTCTTCCATTTCCCCGGCGTTTGCATAGAAGCTTCCGAGCTTCGAAAACAGCTCCTTCAGAGCGCCCTCCATCGGGAGGCTGTCGGTAAGCTCCGTAACCCCGAAAAAGTTTTTGTTGGAAAGCAAAAGATGCAGGTTTTCCTCCGTTTCCTCATCCATTCCCGCCGCCTTCGCAAGCGCCTGCAAAAAGAGCGCATGGCCGACGGAAATCTGGAACCGCGAGAGCCCGATATGCAGAAGACATTCGATCGAGAGCGCGATCATCTCCGCATCGGCATGAATCCCCTTCCCCCCGATCTCCTCCGCACCGACCTGGGTAAATTCCCTGGCCCGGCCCAGATAGGAGCTGTAATTGATAAACGTATTCCCCTTATAGCAAAGCCGCATGGGCTTCGTACCCTCCGGCCCGCTTCCCGCAGCCGAGCGGGCAATCTGGGGCGTCACATCCGGCCGCAGGACCAGCGTATTCCCCTCATGATCAAAAAACTTATAAAGATCCTGCACCCGTACGCTGCCGGTTTCCTTTGCGAACACGTCAAAATATTCAAACGTAGGGGTCTCCACCGGTGAAAACCCGAAGGAATACATCGTCTCCATAAGCTCATGCTCCAGAGCTAGCTTCCTCCTGCACTCCCTTCCCCGGATATCTCTGACCCCCTCCGGCGTAAACTGCTTCGTTCTGTCCACTGTTCTTCCTTTCCCTGTATATTTCTTCCCGTTACCCCATGCACCCCGGCGCAGAAAATACGGACGCTCTCTGACACGTTCGCTTTCAGCATTTCCCGCACCGGACTGCATTCATTGCATTTCAAGTCGCTTCCCTTATTCTTCCCTCATTTCAAGATCCCGTTTCAGCCCGTCCAGGTAGGGAATCAACAGACCATCATGGCTTTTCAGCAAGAACCCCTCTTCCATTTCCGAAACCAGAAAGCTCTTCCGCCCCCCCGCCGACTCCCTTGCCAAAAACTCCTGCAGCTTAGCCATCCGCAGATAAAAAGCCTCCTCACGTTCCGTAAAATAGAGAACAGAAAAGCGATCCCGCCCTGCCGCTCCATAGCCTCCATAAAAGCGATCTGGTGGTCATGGATATTCTTCAGCGGAAAGGTATCCCTCGCACATTCCTTGGCATCAAAGCAGATCGGGATCCCCTGCACGGCTCCGATGTAATCCACCGTACTCTTTGCGTCAAAAAAGGCTTCCGCGATGCGTCCCGTATTCGAATCGATCCGCGTGGGAACGATCGGCGTCGGGATCTTCTGCACCAGGGCGAGGCCCCCTCTTAAGTATACTTCATTTGTAAGATTTACGGCCTCCTCCAGAGCATAACCCCTGAGACCGTGGCCGGGTAATCCCGTCATTTTTCAAGCGCCTCCATTACCCGCAGAAAGTCGGCGGGCAGGTCGGATCGAATCCTCTCTCCCGTCGGAAGGACAAGCTCCGCGGCATGCAGAAGCTGGCGGTCCAGCCCTGTCCTTTTTTTCCAGAGCCGGTTTTCTGCGCTGTCTCCGTACTTCGGATCTCCGAGGATGGGAAAGCCGAGCATCGAAAGATGGGCCCGGATCTGGTGGCTCTTGCCCGTCAGGATCGTAATCGAGAGCAGCGAATAACGGTCGATGGTCTTTATTCGTTCGTAGCAGAAGCGGATGAGCGACGAACCCTCCTCTGCACTGTCCTTTGTTTCGGAAACACGGACCAGATTGGTTTTACGGTCCTTTACCAGGTAAGCGCTCCCCTCGATCTGTTCGTCGGGTCTTCCGACGACAAGGGCGCGATACCGTTTTGTAAGCGTTCCCTCGGCCAGCCAGCGCGAGCCCTCCATCGCTCCCTTCAGGTTCTTCGCCGCGAGGACCAGGCCGCTGGTATTCCGGTCCAAACGGTTCAAGCACGAGGGCCGGTAGTTCCCCTCCGCGGGGTAACGGTCTCTCAGCCATTCGTTCAGGCTTATATCCTCTGCCTTCGCCCGCTGGCTCAAGATCCCGGCCGGCTTATCCAAAATCAAAAGATCCTCTGTCTCAAAAAGCACCTCCGGGTTTACCGGAAGCTCGACAGCCACTGTCTCCTCTTTTCTTTGGCTCAGCTTATCAAAGCTTTCGTCCGAAAAATACAGCGTCACGGTATCCCCTGCATTCAGCTTTTCCGAGCCCTCTGCCTTATGTCTGTTCAGAAGGATGTTCTTCTTCCGGAGCATCTTGTACAAAAGGGACGGCTTCGCCAATGGGAGAAGGCGTTTCAGATATTTATCCAGGCGCTGGCCTTCCTCTTTTTCTTTGACCTTGATTTCTTTCATACAAAAAATGAAAACAGGTAACCCGCTGTTCTCAGGTTACCTATCCCGCTTGTTCTATCACTTCCGCAGGCTCAGGATTTTGCCTGGCCCTGCGCGTCCGGTTTGTTCTGGGAGAGCTCCGTTTTCAGAGTCTCCTTCGCTTCACTGGCAGGAGCCTTCTGCACAGGCTTTTGCACCGGGGCACTCTGGGGCCTCGGACGGGTTTCTACAGACGGTTCCGGTCGAAGCTCCGAGCGGTTGTTCACGACCACATCCAGATAGCTCTGGAGGGACTGGCTTAGGGCATCGTTTCTGGCTCTGTTTGCGTCGATGCAATGGACCAGGGTTTCCTGGAGGTTCTTCAGCAGCTCGTCGGTATAGAGGATCGCGCTGGAGCGGATGTTGTTGGCGTCCGTTGTGGCCTTGTCGATGGTCTCCTGGGCCTGCTTCGTGGCCAGCATAACGACCTCGTTTGCCTGGGCATAGGCCTGCTGCATGATCTGGTGTTCGCTGATAAGCTGGGATTCCTGCTGCTTCGCGCTCGCGACCATGGAATCCGCCTTCTGCTTCGCGTCGGCGAGGATCGCCTCTTTGTTGCTGATGATCTTCTGGTACCGGCGGATCTCCTCGGGCGTCTTGGCCTTCAGCTCTCCGAGGAGCTCTAACAGCTCGTCCTTGTTTACGACGATGTTGGCCCCGTTAAACATCTGAGGCTTACAGCTTTCGATATATTCCTCGATCTCATCGATGATCTGTTCTATTCTGCTGTTCATGTTCTCTCCTTTTACTTCCCCTGCGGCGCAGTCCGTCCGTATTTCGCATAGATCCGGTCGACGAGCTGTTCCGGAACAAAGTGGGAAATATCTCCTCCGTAGGAAGCGAATTCCTTGACGATCGTGGAGCTCAGATAGGAGTACTTCAGGTTCGTTGTCAGAAAGATCGTTTCCACGTTGGGATTCACTCTGGAATTGGTCTGGGCGATCTGCAGCTCGTATTCAAAATCCGAAATGGCCCTGAGCCCCCGGACAATGATCCTGGCATCGATCTCCTCCATGTAGTCCACCAAAAGCCCGTTAAAGCTGGAAACCCTTACATTTCCTATATGGGCGGTAATCTCCTCAATCATACTAACACGTTCGTTGATAGAAAACAACGAATTTTTTGCGCTGTTATTCAGCACTCCGACGTAGAGTTCATCCACGATTCTGGCCGCCCGTTCGATCACATCCACATGTCCCTTCGTCACCGGATCAAAGCTTCCGGGATAGATGCCACGCTTCATTTATCCGTTCTCCTTCATGAAAATGTGCTTATTTGTTTTGTACTCCTTTTCCCGGAATACGGTATAGCCGAGGGCTTCCGCAAAGTCGGCCTTTGCGCGGATGGGCGCCTCCAGGATCACCCAGGCATCCCGGTTTAATATCCCCGTCTCCTTCAGAAGTCTTAGGGTCCCTTGCTCCAGGGAGCTTTCATAGGGCGGATCCATAAATACCAGGTCAAAGGATTTCTTTCCCTCGAGCCGCCGGAGCGCACGTTCGGCTTCCATCGGAAGCAGAAGGCTTTCCTTTTCAAACCGCGTAAAGCGTATGTTGTCCGTAATGCATTTACACGCCTCCCTGCCCTGCTCGACAAAGCAGGAAAACCGGGCGCCGCGGCTTAACGCCTCCAGCCCGATCTGGCCGCTCCCCGCGAAAAGATCGAGGAAATAACACCCATGGATTCGGTCCTGCAGAATATTAAACAGGGTTTCCTTGATCCGGTCCGTGGTCGGTCTGGTCTCCTTTCCCGGCGGTGCGCAAAGGGGAAGGCTCCTTCTGGTTCCCGCGATGATCCTCATTTATTTCTGCTCCTTTAAGACGCTCCGGTTCTTATACAGATAATCGATCAGCGACACGATGGTAAGCACCAGAGCCGCATACATAAGAACCAGCCCCGGGATCCGAAGAACCGGGAAATAGATCTCCAGGATCAGAACGATCACCATGAACATCTGCGTTACGGTCTTCCATTTCCCCCACCACGAGGCGGCGATGACGATCCCGTTATCCGAGGCGATGAGCCGGAAGCCGCTGATCACAAATTCACGGGCGATGATAATGATCACGATCCAGGCCGGCAGGAGCCCCAGCGGGATCAGACAGATCATCGCGGAGCAGACCAGAAGCTTATCCGCCAGCGGATCCATGAATTTTCCGAAATTGGTAATAAGATTATATTTCCGGGCGATCTTTCCGTCGAGGAAATCCGTTATGCTCGCGGCAATGAAAATCGCCAGCGCGATCAGGCCGGAATACGGCACAAGATCGGTCAGCATGAAGAATACAAAAAACGGGATCAGGATGACCCTCAGCATGGTCAGTTTATTGGGAAGATTCACAGACTCAGTTCTCCCTTCACATCATAATCATCAAAGCCCGTGATCCGGACATTTACAAGCTCTCCGGTCATGAGCTCTCGTTCACTTTCAAAAAACACATAATTATCGATCTCGGGCGCATCCCGGTAGGTCCTGCCGAGATACACCTCTTCCTCGGGAAGGTACCCCTCCACGAGCACTCTTTCAACCGTTCCGACACGGCGTTCGTTTTTTTTGCTGCTGATCTCGGCCGCGCACTCGATCACCCTCTTCGCGCGCTTTTTCTTTTCCGCCGCGGGAACCTGGCCCCGGAACGAATAGGCCGGCGTTCCCTCCTCCCTCGAATAGGGAAAGCACCCGAGCCGGTCAAAGCCTATCTCTCTGACAAAGGAAAGAAGCTCCTCAAAGTCCTCCTCGGTCTCCCCAGGGAAGCCCGCGATCAGCGTGGTCCGAAGGCAGATATCGGGGATCTTCTCCCTGAGCCTTCTGACCGTATCGGCGATCTCCTGTTTTCCGGTTTTCCGTCCCATCGCACGAAGCACCCGGTCCGAGGCATGCTGGATCGGCATATCCAGATAATGGCAGACCTTGTCGTTTCGAAGGATCGCTTCGATCAGTCCGTCATCCACCTCCTCGGGATAGCAATAGAGAAGGCGGATCCAGCGAAGTCCCTCCACCTCGTTTAACCGGTCCAGAAGCCGGGGCAGACGCTTTTCGCCGTAAAGGTCGATCCCGTATTTTCCGGTTTCCTGGGCTACAAGATTCAGCTCCTTCACGCCTGCCGCCGCAAGTTCCTCCGCCTCCGCGATCAGGTCCTCCATCGGGACGCTTTTATACGGGCCGCGGAGCTTTGGGATAATGCAGTAGGTACAGGCCTTATCACAGCCCTCGGCAATTTTTAAGAAGGAGCTGTGCAGACCCGGCGTAGTAAGCACCCGGCGGCCGGCCGTCCCTGTCTTTGGCTTTTTAGCCTCCTCCTTCACCTTCAGAGCGTCTTTTAAGATCCCGGCGATCTCCTTCTGGCTTCGGATATCCACCACCCGGTCCACCTCCGGAAGGCTTTCCTTAATCTCCTCCCGGTAGCGTTCTCCCAGACAGCCCGTTACGATCAGGGCCTTCGCCCTTCCGGTCTTTTTATACTCGGCCAGCTCCAGGATGGTATTGATGCTCTCCTGCTTGGCGTCCAGGATAAAGCAGCAGGTATTGACCACAAGAACGTCTGCGGTTTCGGGGTCCTCGGAGAAGGAAAAGCCCTCCTCCTTAAGGAGCGACAGCATGTGCTCCGTATCCACCAGGTTTTTATCACAGCCGAGAGAAGCGAAATAGACCTCCACAGCCCTTATTCTTCCTCCTCCGGCACGATATGGATCTTGCCGGTATAAAGCTCCTCCACAGCCGCCGAAAGAGGCTTCTCCCGGTCGGCGTTTTCTGCCAGCGGCTCACTTCCGTCTATGATCTGCCGGGCGCGTTTTGCCGCCGCGATCACGATGGAGTAGCGGCTGTTTACCACCGGCTCCTCGCCGATCATGGCCGCCTCATCATTCACTACCTTCATCAGCTCCACATAAGAGGGATGTATCATTCTGTTTCTTCTCCTTCCGCAAATACTTTCATTCCATTCACCAGCTCGCGAATCCGCTCCGTCTGGCGTTTTGTTTTTCTGCGCTCCGCCAGCAATATCTCATGCACCTCCTCGATGCACTCCTCCAGCGAATCGTTGATCACAAGATAGTCATATTTTTCAATCCCGAGCGACTCCTCCGAGGCTCTTTTCAGCCTTTTCTTTATTGTCGCCGCATCCTCCGTCCCGCGCCCGGTAAGCCTCTCTTTCAGCTCCTCAGCCGACGGCGGCGAGAGGAACAGAAGAACAGCCTCGGGGTACTTCTCCTTTACCTTTAACGCCCCCTGGATCTCGATCTCCAGAAGTACGTTTTTCCCCTCCGAAAGGGCCCCTTCCACCGGCGCCTTCGGGGTTCCGTAATAATGGCCGACATAGCCGGCGTACTCAAGGAGAGCGTCCTTTTCAATATCCTCTTCAAACTCCCGGTCGGTTACAAAGAAGTATTCTCTTCCCTCCTCCTCCCCGGGTCTGGGAGACCTGGTGGTTTTGGACACCGACAGGAAATAGTGGTCCGGATATTTCTTCATCAGGCCCTTCATGACAGACCCCTTACCGGAGCCCGCAAAGCCGCTCACCACGGCTAAAACCGCTTCACTCTTCATTTATCGTCTGTGCCTTTCCGTTAAATCTTCCGAGGAGCGTATCCGTCGTAAGCGCGGACAGTACAACGGTTTCCCCGGTTGTAACGATCACGCTCTTCGTTCTCCGCCCCTGGGTCGCATCGATCAGCTTTCCCGTTTCCCTGCTCTTCTGGATCAGACGCCGTACCGGCGCGGAATCCGGCTGGATCATAACGAGGACCCGGTCGGTATTGATCAGGTTCCCGAAGCCGATGTTGATCAGTTTCCCCATTTTGTTACTCCAGATTCTGGATCTGCTCCCGGATCTTTTCGATCCCGGTTTTCAGCAAAATCCCCGTATCCGACACCGCCAGATCCGTGGATTTACTGAGAATGGTATTCGCCTCCCGGTTCATCTCCTGAGCGATAAAATCCAGCTTTCTTCCGACGGAGCCGCCCTTTGTCAGGTCCTGCTCCATGGCCCGGATGTGGCTCTTTAACCGGACAAGCTCCTCGTCCACGGCCATCCGGTCCGCAAACAGCGTCACCTCGGCGGCAAGCCTTCCCTCATCGATCTTATTATCCTCCAGAAGGTCCTTTACCTTTTCCCGCAGGGAAGCCTTATATTCCACAATGATCTCGGGCACGCGCTCCTCGATCTTTTCCACATCCTTCTCCATATCGGAGAGCTTCGAAAGAAGGTCCGTTTTCAGCGCCTCGCCTTCCTTCTCCCTGGCCTCGAGGAACTTCTCCAGCGCCCCGTCCAACGGCACCTTCAGCATCTGGAACAGCTCGTCCTCATCGATCTCCTTCTCCTCCATCAGGAACACATCCGGACATCTGGCAAGCGTACTTAAGCGCACGTCGTCCTCGAGTCCGAACCGCTCCTTCATACGTTGGAAGGCGTTCATATATTCCTCCGCAAGGCCTTCATTATACCTGAGATCCAGGTCATTTTCACTCAGATTCTCATAAAAGACAAAGCAGTCGACCTTTCCTCTTTCCATCCGCTCCTTGAGATAATTGCGGATCTTGATCTCCAGAAAGGACAGCCGTCTCGGCACCTTTACGGACAGGTCCAGATATCTGTGGTTTACCGCCTTGATCTCCACTGTAAATTTGCGGTCGCTGATCACAGCTTCCTTACGTCCATAGCCGGTCATACTTCTGATCATACGCATCCCCCCGCGTTCACTTTCGGTTACTGTTCACACCGCAATGTAAGTAACTTAAGCAAATTTACATATTGGCGTCGCTTCCATAAGCCATCTCCCAGACTTAGGTGCGCTGGGGCCTGCGAAAGATAAGTCCTACCGAAAAAGCATCGGTCCCCCGTGCTCGGTCCGGGGCCCTCTTACTCGCGCTCCGAGGAAATATATGGGCTTAAGTTACTGACATTGCGGTGTGAACAGTAACCGCTTTCGTATACATATCCGAACTATTATAAATCATCATGGCTTTTTACGTCAAGAAGTGGTAGATTTATCAAGTTTTTTCTCATGTTTTCTCATCATGTGTCCCTTTTTTTTGATTCTCAATTTCTTCCTGTGTTCTCTCCACCAGTTCACAAATCTGTTCCGTGGTTGGAAGCATCTCTTTCAGTTCTTCGGTCTGAACATTGCTATATGTCGCAACACCCATTGGTGTCTGGATATTCCTGAACGCCCATTGTACCTCTGTCCGATTCATCTCTCTGCATATCAGCAGGCCAATGGTCGGGTTATCTTCCGGATTTTTCAGCAGTTCATCTACTGCGCTCACATAGAAATTCAGCTTTCCAGCAAACTCCGGTTCAAACGGCCTGACCTTCAGCTCTACCACAAAAAAACATCGAAGACGGATGTGGTAGAATAGCAGATCGATCTTTCTCGTTTTCCCGGCAACCACGACTTCCTTCTGGCGTCCTACGAACGCAAAGCCTGTACCAAGCTCAAGCAAGAATCTTGTAATATTCTGTTCCAGCGCATCCTCCAGCTTTTTCTCATCGTAATTTGCCGGAACTGTGATGAATCCGAGGTCATAATTACTCTTTACGATTTCCTGAGCCAATTGCGTAAAAGGAGCCGGTAACTGTTCACTGAAATTGGTTAATGCCTTTCCGTTTTTCTGATATAGCCCTGCCTCTATTACATTTAACAGAGTGCTGCGACTGTAACCCTCCTCAACAGTTTTTTGTATATAAAACAGCGCTTCCTCCACAGACTTGCATTTTGTTATAATCTCTACATGGTGGCCCCATGGGACAAATCCGAAAACAGAAGGAAAGGGAATTTCTGCAACAGCCTGTTGCAGTTTTATATCTTCTTTAATTTCTGCACCGAGTTGGTGCAGTTTTTCAATGGATGTACCTTGAAGTGTTTGATTTGAGATATCCAATACCTTTTCAGCCTGTGCAGCATAAAAAGAATACCACTTCTTCATATTCCACAGATTCCTGACTGAGAATCCTTTCACATCCGGGAACTCTGCCTGCAGGTCAAGACTGACCTGCTCGACCACGCCCTTTCCCCACTTTTCTTCAGCCTTGCGCTCCACCAGATCCCTGCCCAACTGCCAGTTGAACAGAAGCTGCTCCGAATTCACTTTTACAGCGGCTTTTATCTGAGATTTATGATATCGCTCCTTCAGTTCTCCAAGCCACTTCGTATACTCTGCGTCCATCCTGACATCATGCGATTTTACTACAAAGGGCATTTCATTCTCCGTCAGCAAATATACACCTCACATGCTTCTGAATTTTTCAAGCAGTAATTCCTTTTGAAATATCAGCTCCTTTTCCGCATCAAACCCTTGCTCCGGAATATACACAAGTCCCACTGCATACCTTGTAACAGCCGCCAGCATCAGGTGAAGCGTCGTAGAAAACATCTTCTCCTCCGGCACATCTGTCCGAAGCGTGTGATCCAGCTCAGCCTTTAAGTACATATCATGAAAGCCCGTGCGCAATCTCCCGATCATCTCCTGATAAGGTTTCAACGTCTCCGTGTCAATATGTTCAGACTGCACATATACATTAAAGAACTGATTGAACCGCAGCAGATCCCTGTGCTTCCTGTACAGCACTAGAAACGAGTCCAGATAAAACTCAAAGATCTCCGCCGCCGTCATCCCCTCAAAGTCCACCTTCGGCCTGCGTTTCTTATTCTCTTCCCGAAACTGCTCCCATTTCCACGTAGCAACAGCCACCACAAAACCCTGCTTCTTGTCAAAATAGCGGTAAAGGCTGGCAATGCCGCAGCCCACAGCATCCGCCACATCCTGCATGGCCACAGCGTCTATGTTCTTCTTTGACAGAACCTCAAAGCCCTTTTCCAGCAGTTCCCTACGCCTTCCTGCTATATTTTCAGCTTTACATGATGAAGTCCACATACCACCTCTGCCTTTTCTTTTTATGTACAAAATATAAGCGGCACCCCCGCCGCTTTGATAAATAGCTTATCAGACTCTGATAAAATAGTCAAGCAAAAGTCGCACTTATGGCTCCCTGCAAAATAAAAAAAAGACCCCCTATGCGATTTTGAAAATCAGCATGGAGAGTCTTTTTGAATCCTTACAGGCTTAACTTAATGGCATTGGGGGGTGGCGTTTTCACTTTCATTTTACTGTCAAAGATGGGATTATAAATCATCATGGCTTTTTACGTCAAGAAGTGGTAGCATAAGCCTATGGCAATGGATGGTGTGGCCGTTGCGGCCTTAAAAAACGAACTGAATAAAGAACTGGAGGAGATGCGGCTGTACAAGATCTCCCAGCCGGAGAAGGACGCCCTGCTCCTGACCTTCAAGGGAAGGAGTACCGCAAAGCGTCTGTTTCTCTCTGCCAACGCCTCCCTCCCCTTAACCTATCTTGTGGAGGAAAACCGGCCCGCGCCGCTTACCGCTCCGAATTTCTGCATGGTGCTCAGAAAGCACCTTACAAACGCGACGCTTCTTCGGGTGACCCAGCCGGGGCTCGAGCGGATCCTTCGCTTTGAATTTACGCATACCGGAGAGCTCGGCGATCCTGAAATGAGAGTTCTCGTCGCGGAGCTGATGGGGAAGCATTCCAACCTGATCCTTCTCGACGGAAACGAAACCATCATCGACAGCATCAAGCATATTTCGGCTGCGATGAGCTCTCTGCGCGAGGTGCTTCCGGGAAGGCCCTATTTTATCCCGACCCAGACCGACCGCGGCAATCCGCTTACCGAAACAGAGGAAGGCTTTAGAAAGCGGATCCAGGCGTCCCCGGGACCGGTCTCCAAGGCGCTTCTTAGCTCCTATTCCGGGATCAGCCCGGTACTCTCCTCCGAGCTTATCTTCCGGGCCGGTCTGGATCCCGCTCTCCCGGTTTCCGTTTTGACCGAAGAAGAGCTGGCACGGTTCGCCTCTGAATTCTGCTCTCTTTTCGCTTCGGTGCGCGGAGGAGATTTTTCCATGCAGGTCTACTACGAGGGCGATGTGCCGGAGGAGTTTTCCTGTGTCCGGATGACCCAGTTTTCGGACCTGGCCGCAAAGTCCTGGGATACCGTTTCCGGGATGCTCTTTTCCTATTATTCCGAGAAGGAAAAGACCACGCGGATGCGTCATAAAACCGCGGATCTCCGCCAGATCCTGACCACCTGTCTGGAGAGGTGCTCCAAAAAATGGGATCTTCAGAGGAAGCAGCTAAAGGGCTGCGAGAAGAAGGATTCCTGCCGTCTTTACGGCGAGCTTTTGACTGCCTATGCCTACCAGATCCCGGAGGGTCAGTCCTCCTATGAGGCTCTGGACTGGAATACGAATGAAACCGTGACGGTCCCTATGGACAAGGACCTGACCCCGATGGAAAACGCTGCCCGTTATTTCAAGCGCTACGATAAACTGAAGCGTACCGAGGAAGCCGTAAAGCGGGAGCTTGTCCATACCGAGATGGAGCATAACCATCTTTCCTCGATCCTGGCCTCCTTAAAGCTCTGTACGGAGGAGCCGGATCTTGTCCCCATCCGTGAGGAAATGGCCGCCTCCGGCTATATCAAAAAAAGCCGGACCGACAAGCAGTCGAAGAAAAGCAAGCCCCTCCATTTCCTTACCTCCGAGGGCTTTGATCTGTATGTCGGGAAAAACAACTTCCAGAACGACCAGCTTACCTTTAAGCTGGCCAACGGAAACGATTTATGGTTTCACGCCAAAAAGATGCCGGGCTCCCATGTGATCCTCCGCACCGGCGGGAAGGAGCCGACGGACCGCTCCTACGAGGAAGCCGCGGCCTGTGCGGCCTACTATTCCGACGGAAGAGGCTCTGACAAGGTCGAGGTGGATTACGTCCAGGGGAAGGAGGTCAAAAAGCCCAACGGCGCGCCTCCCGGCTTCGTCGTTTACTACACCAATTTTTCCATGACCATCACGCCGGATATCTCCGCCCTGAAAGAAATACGGGTTTGAAGAATTACCTGTGAGAAAACATACATTCGAGCTCTGATAAAAATGTTCATGAAAATGAATGTTTTTACGATCAAGAACATTGTACAGAACGCGTCGCACCAGTCAGTAAATATCATTATAGACCTGCGGCGTTGCAAAATGATGGACGACGAAGCAATCAGGAAAATCTGCCATTATTTTGACCTGTCAAAGCGTATAAGACGCATA
>JAFSXC010000121.1 GCA_017450105.1 Lachnospiraceae bacterium
CCGGGGCAGTCCACATGTGCGTAATGACGCTTCTCGGTCTCATACTCTACGTGTGCAGTGGAGATCGTTATTCCACGGGCCTTCTCTTCGGGAGCCTTGTCGATCTTATCAAACTCGGTAAAGGTATTACCTGCCACGCGCTCGGCAAGAGTCTTTGTGATCGCAGCGGTCAGGGTCGTTTTTCCATGGTCAACATTGCCGATGGTACCGATGTTACAATGCGGTTTGTTTCTTTCGAATTTCGCTTTTGCCATTTTTTGATTTCCTCCTTAAAGGGTTTGTCCAAATTCAACTAATAGTGATTATATAAAAATTCAGTGGGCATTTCAACCTTTATTTCTGCCCCATTTATTTTTTGTGTTCCGAGACAATCTTCTCGGTAACGGATTTCGGAGCCGGCGCATATTTCTCGAAGAACATGGAATAATTGCCGCGTCCCTGAGTGGAAGACCGAAGATCCGTAGCATAACCAAACATCTCAGCCAGCGGCACGTGTGCCTTTACCAGCTTTCCGTTTCCTACGTCTTCCATTCCCTCGATCTGTCCCCGGCGGGAATTGATGTCGCCGATCACGTCGCCCATGTATTCCTCCGGCATGGTTACCTCGACCTTCATGATGGGCTCAAGCAGCGTCGGATCTGCCTTATGCATGGCTTCCTTGAAACACATGGAGCCGGCAATATGGAAGGCCATTTCCGAGGAGTCCACCTCGTGGTAGGAGCCGTCAAATACGGTGGCATGAATACCGAGGACCGGGAAGCCCGCCAGAATACCGCTCTGGGATGCTTCTTCGATTCCTTCGCCAACCGCCGGAATGTATTCCTTCGGAATAGCACCGCCCACCACCGCGGAATCGAACTTGAAGGTCTCTTCCGCATTGGCGTCCATGGGCTCGAAGCGGACCTTGCAGTGGCCGTACTGGCCGCGTCCACCGGACTGCTTCGCGTACTTGTATTCCTGCTCGACGGTTTTCGTAAAGGTTTCCTTGTAGGCAACCTGAGGGGCACCGACATTTGCCTCGACCTTATATTCACGCAGAAGCCTGTCTACGATGATCTCCAGATGGAGCTCGCCCATACCTGCGATGATGGTCTGGCCTGTTTCCTCGTTCGTATGAGCGCGGAAGGTCGGGTCCTCCTCCGCCAGCTTCGCCAGGGCCTCGCCCATTTTCTGCTGGCCGGCCTTGGTCTTCGGCTCGATCGCCAGCTCGATAACGGGCTCCGGGAATTCCATGGATTCCAGGATTACCGGATGCTGGTCATCACAGATCGTATCGCCGGTAGCCGTAGTTTTAAAACCGACAGCCGCAGCGATGTCACCGGAATAAACCTTGTCCAGCTCGGTCCTCTTATTCGCATGCATCTGCAGAATACGTCCGACACGCTCCTTCTTGTTTTTCGTAGCGTTCAGCACGTAGGAGCCGGAGTTCACGGTTCCGGAATAGACCCGGAAGAAGGCCAGCTTTCCTACGAAGGGATCCGCCATGATCTTAAAGGCCAGAGCCGAGAAGGGCTCATTGTCGGAAGCGTGGCGCTCTACCTCATTTCCGTCCATATCCACTCCCTTGATGGCAGGGATATCGGTCGGAGCCGGCATGTACTCCACAACCGCGTCGATCAGCTTCTGGATGCCCTTGTTCTGATGGGCAGAGCCGCAGCAGACCGGTACGCCCTTGTTCTCAATGGTTCCCTTGCGAAGACCCGCCTTCAGCTCATCGATGGAAGGCTCCTCTCCTTCAAGATACTTCTCCATCAGGTCATCATCAAACTCGCAGATCTTCTCAACGAGCTCGGTATGGTATTCCTCTGCCTGATCCTTCATATCCTCAGGGATATCCTCGATGGAAATATCTTCGCCCTTGGCGTCGTTATAGATATAGGCCTTCATCTCGAACAGGTCGATCAGGCCCTTGAAATAGTCCTCCTTGCCGATGGGGAGCTGGATCACGACGGCGTTTTTGCCGAGCTTGGTTCCGATCTCCTTGACGGTATTGAAGAAGTCGGCTCCCAGTATGTCCATCTTGTTCACGAACGCCATACGGGGAACGCTGTAGGTATCCGCCTGTCTCCAGACGTTTTCGGACTGAGGCTCCACACCGCCCTTGGCATCAAAAACGCCGACGGCTCCGTCCAGAACCCGGAGAGACCGCTCCACCTCTACCGTAAAGTCCACGTGGCCGGGAGTATCGATGATGTTGATGCGATGCTCCAAAGCTCCTTTTTTCGGCTTTGCATTCTCCTGCAGGGTCCAATGGCAGGTAGTGGCAGCGGAGGTAATGGTAATTCCGCGCTCCTGTTCCTGCTCCATCCAGTCCATGGTGGCGGTTCCTTCATAGGTCTCGCCGATTTTGTAATTTACACCAGTATAATAGAGGATACGCTCTGTCAATGTGGTTTTACCCGCATCAATATGAGCCATGATCCCGATATTTCTGGTTCTCTCTAATGGGTATTCTCTTTCTGCGCCTGCCATATTACCTCCTAGAACCGGTAATGGGCGAAGGCCTTGTTCGCCTCAGCCATCTTATGCATATCTTCTTTTCTCTTTACTGAGGCTCCGGTATTATTCGAGGCATCCATGATCTCGTTGGCCAGTCTCTCCTGCATTGTCTTCTCTCCGCGGGTCCGGGAGAAGGTGGTCAGCCAGCGAAGCGCCAATGCCTGGCGTCTGTCGGGACGTACCTCGATCGGCACCTGATAGGTGGCACCGCCGATACGTCTGGCTTTGACCTCGAGGACGGGCATCATGTTATTCATGGCCTCTTCGAACACCTCAAGCGCCGGCTTTCCGGTTTTTTCCTCTACGCGCTCAAAAGCACCGTATACGATCTTCTGAGCCACTCCCTTTTTCCCATCCAGCATAATGTTGTTGATGAGTTTGGTCACTACCTTGGAGTTGTAGATCGGATCCGCCAGCACATCTCTTTTCTGTGTATGTCCTTTCCGTGGCACGTTTTCTTCCCTCCTTAATCAATCGATTAAATCATCAGTACTCTCGTTTTCTCATTGAGTCACATGCCGGGTATTCTATATAGAAAATATCCCAACACTAACCTGTTACTTAAGTACCGTTCCTTTGGCGAAATTATTTCGCATCCTTCGGCCGCTTGGCGCCGTATTTGGATCTGGCCTGGCGGCGGTTCGCCACCCCGGCGGTATCCAGCGTTCCGCGGATAATGTGGTATCTGGTACCCGGAAGGTCCTTCACACGGCCGCCGCGGATCATCACAACGCTGTGCTCCTGCAGATTGTGGCCTTCGCCCGGAATGTAGGAAGTCACTTCGATCCCGTTGGAAAGACGTACTCTGGCGATCTTACGAAGAGCGGAATTCGGCTTCTTCGGAGTCGCTGTCTTTACTGCGGTACAGACCCCGCGCTTCTGGGGAGAAGACTGGTCTGTCGGACGCTTTTTCAGGGAATTATAACCTCTCTGAAGCGCCGGAGCAGTAGACTTTTTTACTGACGTCTGACGGCCCTTTCTGACAAGCTGGTTAAATGTCGGCATATTTTCACCTCCTTTTTATAATATTGTATACAAATACAAGCGTGCTTAAAATGCACGCCTGTCTATTATAACATCCTTTCTGTGGTTGTCAATCCCGTTTTTTCATGAACCGGGCAGATATCCGACCTGTGCCTGTTCCTGATAGTAGGCCTCGTCAAAAATATCGTAAACAGCCGCCTTCTTCCGCGTCGTACTCCAGGGCTTTGTATCACCTAGATAGTGAATTATTTTCGCGTTATCATAAATCTGACGGGTAATATTAATATATTCCCTCATAAATCCTTCCGGATCCCGCTCCGCCCGTCTGATCTCCTCATAGTCTGCAAAAGCAAGCTCTCCCCGGTTGCTGGCATTTTTATTCAGATAATACCAGGCGGGAGGGCAGTTATATTCATCCCAGCCTGCCCAGGTCAGTTGATTATAATACAACTCGTTCATCACATCCTGATCGTTGTATTCATATCTTTCAAAATCCCGATAAATATGGGAAAGCATTGTTTCCGCCGCACTTTCTCTGTGAAGCGCTGTAAGGTTAAAAAGCATAACTCCTGCGTTAAAGTAAGAATATTCCTTCGGAATGGACAGCCTTCTCTTATTTGCCTCGTGGAAACCGTTTATCTTCCCGAAAATATCCTCACAGACAACAAACATGGTGCCTTTGAAATCCGTCCGATAAAGCTCTGTCAAATCCTTGCGAATCACCATATCCGCATCCAGATACAGTATTCTTTCCACATCCTTTGGAAGCAGGTCGATCCCGAGGATTCGATAATAAGTATCCACACCGATACCATTTCGGGATCTGACCCTGCGCTTGAATTCGTCTCCCACATACAGAGGATACAGCTCTTCCCCAAAAAAACCACAGAACTCTGAAAGCTCTGTAAGCTCCTGCTCCGTAAGCTCCTCATATGGAAGAAAGACATTTATTTTAATCCCGGGGTGATGCCGGAACAGAGAGCCGAGCATCAGGCGGGCATGGGGCAGATAGGCTGAATTGGTCACGATCATTATATTCATTTTCGTCCCCCGGCAATCATCTTAGAAAAAAGGAAACGCTGATATTTCAGCGTTTCCCTGGTGTTTATTCTTCGTCGACGCCTGCAGCTACTGCCTCGGCCTCTTCCTCGATCTCCGCCTCTGCGGCCTTCGCGTAATCCATGGCTTCCTCAAAGGTATTCTCTCCGGCGTCCTCGGGACTGAGATCACTGTCTTCCGCTTCTTCCTCTGTATTCATCAGGTCGTCCGTATCCAGGCGGATGCCGCGATAGCGTTTCATTCCGGTTCCGGCCGGGATCAGTTTTCCGATGATCACGTTTTCCTTCATTCCGATCAGCGGATCGATCTTGCCCTTAATGGCGGCTTCCGTCAGCACCTTCGTGGTTTCCTGGAAGGAGGCGGCGGACAGGAAGGAATTCGTGGCAAGCGAGGCCTTTGTAATTCCGAGAAGCTCCTGCTTGCCGACTGCAGGCTCTTTGCCCTGAGCCACAAGCTCCTCATTCCGATCTTCAAATTCCAGAGAATCCACAAGCGTTCCCGGCAGGAACTCCGAATCTCCTGCGGTCTCCACCCTGGTCTTTTGGAGCATCTGACGCACAATGACCTCGATGTGCTTGTCGTTGATCTCCACGCCCTGAAGGCGGTACACTCTCTGAACCTCACGAAGCATATAATCCTGAACAGCCTGTACGTCCTTGATCTTTAAGATATCATGCGGATTCACAGATCCCTCGGTCAGTTCATCACCCGCCCTAAGTACCTGGCCCTCTGACACTTTCACTCTGGAGCCATAGGGGATCAGATAGGTCTTGCTTTCGAGGGTCTCATTATTGGTAACCACGATCTCCCGTTTTTTCTTGGTATCCTTGATTTGTACGGTTCCCGCGATCTCCGTAATGATCGCAAGGCCCTTGGGCTTCCTGGCCTCAAAGATTTCCTCCACGCGGGGAAGACCCTGGGTAATATCGTTGCCGGCCACGCCACCGGTATGGAAGGTACGCATGGTAAGCTGGGTACCGGGTTCGCCGATGGACTGGGCAGCAATGATACCGATCGCCTCACCCACCTGCACCGCATTTCCGGTCGCCATGTTTGCGCCGTAGCATTTAGCGCACACACCCATATGGGAACGGCAGGTCAGGATTGTCCGGATCTTGACCCGGGTAATCTTTTCTCCCTTTTCATTCACACCCTTTGTAACGATATCCGCCGCGCGGCGCGGAGTGATCATGTGGTTGGCCTTGACGATCAGATTTTTATCCTTGTCGTAGATGTCCTCGCAGGAGAAGCGGCCCGTAATCCGGTTCTGCAGGTTCTCGATCTCCTCCTTGTCATCCATAAAGGCAGATACATACATACCCGGAATAGAGCGGTTCTTTCCTGCACAGCAATCACGTTCCCGCACGATCATATGCTGGGAAACGTCCACCAGACGTCTGGTCAGATACCCGGAGTCAGCCGTACGAAGAGCCGTATCCGAAAGACCTTTTCTGGCGCCGTGGGCAGACATGAAATATTCCAGAACGTCCAGACCCTCACGGAAATTGGACTTGATGGGCAGCTCGATGGTCCGGCCGGTGGTATCGGCCATAAGTCCACGCATACCAGCCAACTGCTTGATCTGCTTATCGGAACCACGGGCTCCGGAGTCAGCCATCATGAAAATATTGTTGTATTCGTCCAGCCCGCCGAGAAGCGCTTCCGTAAGCTTATCATCGGTTTCCTGCCAGGTTTTGACAACCTCCTTATACCGCTCCTCTTCCGTAAGAAGACCGCGCTTATACTGCTTTCCGATACGGTCCACGGTATTCTGGGCTTCCTCGATCAGCTCCTCCTTCTTTGCAGGCACCGTCATGTCGGAAATGGACACCGTCATGGCCGCCTGGGTTGAGTACTTATATCCCATGGCCTTCACATCGTCCAGAACCTCCGCGGTTTTGGTAGCCCCGTAGATATTCATAACCTTTTCGAGGATGCTCTTTAAATGCTTTTTCTTAACAAGCTGGTCAATCTCCAGATCCAGCTCCTTTTCCGGATCGCTTCTGTCCACAAAGCCAAGATTCTGCGGAATGATCTCATTAAACAGGAACCTGCCCAGCGTGGAGCTGATGATCTTCGTTTTTGCCGTACCGTCCCCGCTCTTTCGGATGACGCGTACATTGATCCTGGACTGAAGCGTAATCGCTCCGTTTTCATAGGCCAGAATGGCCTCTGCCACACTCTTGTAGTAATTTCCTTCGCCCTTGGCACCAAGGCGCTCCTGGGTCAGGTAATAAATTCCGAGAACCATATCCTGCGACGGCACAGCCACCACACCGCCGTCCGAAGGCTTCAGAAGGTTATTCGGAGAAAGCAGCATAAAGCGGCACTCCGCCTGAGCCTCCTGGGTCAGCGGAAGATGAACCGCCATCTGATCTCCGTCGAAGTCCGCGTTAAAGGCGGTACAGACAAGCGGATGGAGCTTAATCGCCTTACCCTCTACAAGGATCGGCTCAAAGGCCTGGATTCCGAGACGATGCAGCGTGGGAGCACGGTTCAGCATGACCGGATGCTCCTTGATCACGTCCTCAAGCACATCCCAAACCTGGGTTTCAAGCCGCTCCACCATTTTTTTCGCGCTCTTGATATTATGCGCAGTCCCGCGGCTCACCAGCTCCTTCATCACAAAGGGCTTAAAGAGCTCCAGCGCCATCTCCTTCGGCAGACCGCACTGATAGATCTTCAGCTTCGGCTCTACGCAGATAACGGAACGGCCGGAGTAGTCCACACGCTTTCCGAGCAGGTTCTGCCGAAACCGCCCGGATTTACCCTTAAGCATATCGGAAAGACTCTTCAAGGCACGGTTTCCGGGTCCGGTCACCGGTCTTCCTCTTCTTCCGTTATCGATCAGCGCATCGACCGCCTCCTGCAGCATACGCTTTTCGTTTCTTACGATGATATCCGGCGCACCCAGCTCCAGAAGCCGGCGCAGACGGTTATTCCGGTTGATGATCCGGCGATACAGGTCATTCAGGTCAGAGGTGGCGAATCTTCCGCCGTCCAACTGAACCATGGGGCGAAGATCCGGCGGAATCACGGGGATTACCGTCATGATCATCCATTCAGGCATATTTCCCGACTCGCGGAAGGCCTCTACGACCTCCAGACGCTTGATCAGCCGGGCTCTTTTTTGTCCGGTAGCATTCACAAGCTCTGCGCTCAGGGCTTCGAAATCCTTCTCCAGGTCGATATCCTGCAGAAGCTCTAATATCGCCTCTGCACCCATGCCGACGCGGAAATTGTTCCCGTATTTTTCTCTGGCTTCCTGGTACTCGCCTTCAGTCAGGACCTGCTTTTTCTGAAGCGCGTCCACGGTTCCGGGATCCAGAACAATATAAGATGCAAAATACAGCACCTTCTCCAGCGTCCGGGGAGAAAGATCCAGCATCAGACCCATTCTGGAGGGAATCCCCTTAAAATACCAGATATGGGATACAGGAGCCGCCAGCTCAATATGTCCCATTCTTTCCCTTCGAACGGAGGCCTTTGTAATCTCTACACCGCAGCGGTCGCAGACCACGCCCTTATAGCGGATCTTCTTATATTTTCCGCAATGGCATTCCCAGTCCTTACTGGGTCCGAAGATCTTTTCACAGAAAAGACCGTCCTTTTCCGGCTTCAGCGTACGGTAGTTAATGGTTTCGGGTTTCTTTACCTCGCCCCGGCTCCATTCCCTGATCTTTTCCGGAGATGCAAGACCGATCTGAATGGCGTCAAAAGTCATGGACTGATTTTTATCGTTGTTTTCCGGCACTTTTAAAGCCCTCCTCTTTCGTTACTCCTGTTCCTCGATGTCCAGCTCTTCCAGCTCTTCATCGGAATAGATATCGTCATCCTCCTGAATATCCTCTTCCTCCTCGATGTCCTCGAGGTCTCCGGTCTCCTCGTTAAATTCCTGCTTCGTAAAGCCCATTTTCGCGAAGGATTCGGAGGATTCAAAGGCAAAGTCCTTATCTCCCTGGATAATGGCGTTCAGGTTCGTATTTCCGTACTCCGAGGTCTCCATGAGTTTCACCTCGCGGCGATCCTCATCCAGGACCCGCACATCCAGTCCGAGGGACTGCAGCTCCTTCAGAAGCACCTTGAAGGACTCCGGCACGCCGGGCTCGGGGATATTATCGCCCTTGATGATGGCTTCGTAGGTCTTCACACGGCCCACGACATCGTCCGATTTCACAGTCAGGATCTCCTGCAGGGTGTAGCTGGCGCCATAAGCCTCCAGAGCCCAGACCTCCATTTCACCGAACCGCTGGCCGCCGAACTGGGCCTTGCCGCCGAGGGGCTGCTGGGTCACCAGAGAGTAGGGACCGGTGGACCGGGCATGGATCTTATCGTCTACCAGATGGTGGAGCTTCAGGTAATGCATGTGGCCGATGGTAACCGGTGCATCAAAGAACTCTCCGGTACGGCCATCCCTGAGCTGCACCTTTCCGTCACGGCTGATCGGTACACCCTTCCATTCGGAACGCTTATCCTGATTCTCATACAGATAGGCAAGCACATCCTTATTCAGTTTGTTCTTATACTTCTTTTCAAACTCCGTCCATTCCGTATTTACATAGTCGTTAGCCAGCTCCAGGGTATCCTGGATATCAATTTCTCTGGCCCCGTCGAACACAGGCGTTTCGATATTAAAGCCCAGCGCCTTCGCCGCCAGGGAGAGATGGATCTCCAAGACCTGACCGATATTCATACGGCTCGGAACACCGAGGGGGTTCAGAACGATATCCAGCGGTCTTCCGTTGGGCAGGAAGGGCATATCCTCCACCGGGAGGACGCGGCTCACCACACCCTTATTTCCATGTCGGCCGGCCATTTTGTCACCAACCGAGATCTTTCTCTTCTGGGCGATGTAGATACGCACCGCCTGGTTCACGCCCGGAGACAGCTCATCGCCGTTTTCGCGGGTAAATACCTTTGCCTCTACAACAATACCGTATTCGCCATGAGGCACCTTCAGGGAGGTATCCCTCACCTCTCTGGCCTTCTCGCCGAAGATCGCACGAAGCAGCCGTTCCTCAGCCGTAAGCTCGGTTTCGCCCTTGGGGGTCACCTTTCCGACCAAAATATCACCGGCTCTCACCTCGGCACCGATGCGGATAATCCCCCGTTCATCCAGATCCTTTAAGGCCTCATCCCCGACACCGGGCACATCACGCGTAATTTCCTCCGGTCCGAGCTTGGTATCCCGGGCCTCGGCTTCGTATTCCTCAATGTGAACGGAGGTATAGACATCGTCCTGTACCAGCCGCTCCGAAAGCAGAACCGCGTCCTCGTAGTTATAGCCCTCCCAGGTCATAAATCCGATCAGAGGATTCTTTCCGAGAGCCAGCTCACCGCCGGAGGTCGAGGGACCGTCCGCGATGACCTCTCCGGCTTCCACATGGTCTCCCTTATAGACGATGGGACGCTGGTTGTAGCAGTTGCTCTGGTTACTGCGCATGAATTTCGTCAGCGTATAGACATCCACCGCTCCGTCTTCATCCGCGCGGATACGAATTTCATTACTGACGGCACGCTCCACGGTTCCGCTCCGCTTCGCCAGCATACAGACACCGGAGTCCACAGCCGCCTTGGGTTCCATACCGGTTCCCACAACGGGAGCCTCCGTCGTAAGCAGCGGCACAGCCTGACGCTGCATGTTGGAGCCCATCAGAGCACGGTTCGCATCGTCGTTCTGCAGGAAGGGGATCAGGGCCGTTGCCACTGAGAACACCATCTTCGGGGACACGTCCATATAATCAAAACGATGCTTGTCGTATTCCTGCGTTTCCTCTCTATGGCGGCCGGAAACGGAATTTCGAACGAAATGTCCCTTCTCGTCCAGCTTTTCATTGGCCTGAGCCACATAGTAATTGTCTTCTTCATCGGCCGTCATATAGACAACCTCATTGGTAACCACCGGGTTTTCCGGATCGGTCTTGTCGATCTTCCGGTAGGGGGCCTCCACAAAACCGTACTCATTAATTCTGGCATAGCAGGCCAGGGAATTGATCAGACCGATGTTGGGACCTTCCGGCGTCTCAATGGGGCACATACGGCCATAGTGGGAATAATGGACATCACGAACCTCAAATCCGGCCCGGTCTCTGGAAAGACCGCCGGGGCCGAGGGCCGAAAGCCTTCTCTTATGGGTCAGCTCACCCAACGGGTTATTCTGGTCCATGAACTGGCTGAGCTGGGAGGATCCGAAGAATTCCTTTACTGCGGCCGTCACGGGCTTGATATTGATCAGGGACTGGGGCGAGATCCCCTCCAGATCCTGCGTCGTCATACGCTCTCTTACCACACGCTCCATTCTGGAAAGGCCGATGCGGTACTGGTTCTGGAGAAGCTCCCCGACCGCACGGATCCGGCGGTTGCCGAGATGGTCGATATCGTCCTTATTCCCGACCTCCCATTCCAGATGCATATTGTAGTTAATGGAAGCAAAAATATCATCGTTTGTGATATGCTTCGGGATCAGCTCCGCTACGTTCTTTCGCACAGCGTCCTTCAGATCCGCTTCCTTCGGGTTTTCATCCATGAGCTGCTTCAGGACCGGGTAATAGACAAGCTCTCCGATTCCCAGCTCCTTTTTCGGATTCTTTACCTTCGGGAGGAAGTTTCGGATATCCACCATCATGGAGGACAGGATCTTAATCTTTCGCTCCTCTCCTTCAATATAGACATAAGGAACAGCCGCATTCTGAATCTGTTCCGCCGTTTCCCGGGTAAGCCTGGTTCCGGCCGGGAACACCTCGCCTGTGGTCTCGTCCACCACATCCTCAGCCAGGACCTTTCCCGCAATACGATTCTTGAAATGCAGCTTTTTATTGAATTTATAACGGCCAACCTTGGCCAGATCATATCTTCTCGCGTCGAAAAACATGGAGTTGATCAGACTGGCAGCACTTTCTACGGTAAGAGGCTCGCCGGGCCGGATCTTTTTATACAGCTCAAGAAGACCGGCTTCGTAGGACCCGTTGGGCTCCTTTTCCGTAATCGCCGGATCCTTCGCAATACTGGCCATGATCTTCGGTTCTTCGCCGAAAAGCTCTATAATTTTCTGGTTGGAACCAACACCGAGGGCCCGAATCAGTACCGTAATCGGAACCTTCCTCGTACGATCCACACGGACATAGAAGACATCATTGGAGTCCGTCTCATATTCAAGCCAGGCACCGCGGTTCGGGATCACCGTGCAGGAAAACAATTGTTTTCCGACCTTATCATGGGAAATATCATAATAAATCCCGGGAGACCGGACCAATTGGCTTACGATAACACGCTCCGCCCCGTTGATGACAAACGTTCCCGTTTCCGTCATCAGCGGCAGATCTCCCATAAAGATCTCATGCTCGTTGATCTCGTCGGTTTCTTTATTGTACAGACGCACCTTCACCTTCAGAGGAGCAGCATACGTCGCATCCCGCTGTTTACACTCCATGATGGAATACTTCACATCATCCTCGCAGAGCGTAAAGTCAACAAACTCAAGGCTTAAGTGGTCATTGTAATCCGTAATGGGCGATATATCCCTAAATACTTCCCGGAGACCCTCGTCCAGAAACCAATGATAGGAGTCCTTCTGAACCTCTATCAGATTCGGCATGGCGAGTACTTCCTTCTGCCTGGAATAACTCATACGGATTCCCTTGCCGGCCTTGACCGGACGTATCCTGTTCTTTTCCATTCGATGTTTCACCTCTCTGAAATTGTGTCAACCCATCGCTTTCCCACGAAAAAAGGGCATAGTACACCTTTTATCGCAATAAAGCAAACATAAGTATACTACGCCCAAAATTCAATGTCAAGATTTTTTTCTTAATTATTTGAGAGTAATCTTGGCTCCTACTTCTTCGAGCTTTGCCTTGACTTCCTCTGCAGAGGCCTTGTCTGCGCCCTCCTTTACAATCTTCGGAGCGCCCTCTACCAGCTCCTTGGCTTCCTTCAAGCCAAGACCGGTGATCTCGCGGACAACCTTGATAACCTTGATCTTCTCCGCGCCGATCTCTGTCAGCTCCACATCGAAGGAGTCCTTCTCCTCCGCTGCCGCGCCTGCATCACCGCCGGCCGCTGCTACAACAACGCCTGCTGCTGCGGAAACGCCGAATTCCTCCTCGCAGGCCTTTACGATCTCATTCAGCTCAAGTACACTGTATTCCTTGATCAGTTCGATAAATTCCTCTTTCGATAACTTCGCCATTTTTATGCTTCCTCCTTTGCTTCTTCCGTAGTTTCTTCTTTTGCTTCCGCTTCCGCAGGTGCTGCCTCTTCAGCCGCCGGAGCTTCTGCTGCTTCTTCCTTTGCAGGAGCCGCTTCTGCCGCTGCCTCTCCGCCGCCCTTTTCCGCAATCTGGTTCAGGACTCTGGCCAGATTTGTAATCGGCGACTGCAGGCTTCCTAACAGCTTACTGATCAGCTCATCCCTGGCCGGGATAGTCGCGATCTGCTTCATGCCCTCCGCATCGTAGAAGGAACCCTCCACGATACCGGCCCGCATTTCCAACACAGGAGCCGTCTTTGCAAACTTCGCCAGGATCCTCGCCGGCGCGGTCGCGTCGGTTTTGGAGATTGCGAAGGCATTGGGGCCTTCCAGCACGTCCTTCAGGGCTTCAAAATCGGTGCCTTCCACTGCCCGTTCCACCATGGTGTTCTTGTAAACCTTGTAGAGCACATCGGCTTCTCTCAGGGCACGCCGCATTTCGGTATCCTGGGCCACGGTAAGGCCGAGATACTTCACGACAACCACCGACTGGGCATCCTTCATATTCTCTGCGATCTCACGCACGATCGGTGCCTTCAGTTCAACTTTTGCCACGAATCTTACCTCCTTTTCTTCGTAAATTTTAAAAGGTCTCTCTGTCCAAAGACAGGGAGACCCTTATAAGCATAGCTAATAAGCGTTTCCCACCTGGGCCGGCAGCGATTTCTCGCTTTATGTCATTCGACACCTGCTGTCTTCGGAGGGGGTATTATTTTGTATGGTAATCCCTAAGCTCGTTCCTCGCTAAGGGATTACACATCCGATGTCACTAAACTCGCCTGCGGCCCTTGGCCTTGCCTCGTTAAGTGTCCCTGTATGGTAATCCCTAAGCTCGTTCCTCGCTAAGGGATTACACAAACTTCTGTACATTCAGTTTTACGCCGGGGCCCATGGTGGGGGCAAGCGTAATGCTCTTGATATATTGACCCTTCAATGCAGAGGGCTTTGCCTTGACAACGGCTCCCATCAGCGCATCCAGATTATCCTTCAGGGCCGCCTCTTCAAAGGAGACCTTACCCACCGGCACGTGGATGATGTTTGCCTTGTCCAGACGATACTCGATCTTACCGGCTTTAATATCCTGGATCGCCTTTGTCACGTCCATGGTCACAGTTCCGGCCTTGGGATTCGGCATAAGACCCTTCGGTCCGAGAACCTTACCGAGACGGCCAACCACGCCCATCATATCCGGCGTAGCCACAACTACATCGAAATCCAGCCAACCTTCATTCTGAATCTTCGGGATCAGCTCATCGCCGCCCACGTGATCCGCTCCGGCCGCCTGAGCCTCGTCAAGCTTAACGCCCTTCGCGAAGACAAGTACGCGCACGGTCTTACCGGTTCCATGGGGCAGAACAACCGCTCCGCGGACCTGCTGGTCTGCATGTCTGCCATCGCAGCCGGTACGGATATGAACCTCAACGGTCTCGTCAAAGCCGGCGAAAGCCGTTTTCTTTACGAGAGCAATTCCCTCCTCCGGATCGTACTGCTTCTGACGCTCGATCTGCTTCGCAGCCTCCTGATACTTCTTACCTCTTTTCATTTTTCTACCTCCTTTGGTACAAGCGGGCTTTTCGCCCTCCCAATTTGTTCACTAGTAAAGGGCAGAAAGCGTTTTTCTATGCTTCCACCTCTACGCCCATGCTGCGGGCAGTACCCGCGATCATGCTCATGGCCGCCTCCAGAGAAGCAGCGTTCAGATCGGGCATCTTGGTTTCCGCGATCTGCTGGACATCCGCCTTGGAGATCTTCGCCACCTTCTTCTTATTCGGTTCGCCGGAGGCCTTGTCGATCTTGCAGGCCTTCTTGATCAGAACTGCTGCCGGCGGAGTCTTCGTAATAAAGGAGAAGCTCCGATCCGCGTATACCGTAATCACCACCGGGATAATAGTATCGCCCATCTCGGCCGTTCTGGCGTTAAACTGCTTGGTAAATTCAACGATATTCACGCCGTGCTGACCCAGAGCCGGTCCGACCGGGGGAGCCGGGGTCGCCTTGCCGGCGGGAATCTGAAGTTTGATATAGCCTTCTACTTTCTTAGCCATTCGATTATCCTCTCTTTGCTTTTAATCCTGTTTTTTAATATCCGCGAAGGAAACCTCTACTGGCGTTTCCCTTCCGAACAGATCCACATTAATGGTAACCACCTGTTTGTTGTGGTTCATCTGTTTGATGATTCCCACCGTATCCTTCCAGACGCCGGCAAGAACCACGACCGCATCCCCTTCCTCATAATCCACGACAATGTTGTCGGTCCGGATCCCGAGGGTTCTCATTTCCGTATCCGTCAGGGGAACCGGTTTACTCCCCGGTCCGACGAAGCCGGTCACACCACGGGTATTTCTTACAATATACCAGGTCTCATCGTTCATGATCATATTAATCAGAACATAGCCGGGGAACAGCTTCTTCGATACGTTCTTTCTGGCACCGTTCTTTATCTCCACCACATCCTGCATCGGAACGCGGACTTCCAGGATCTGGTCCTCGAGATGACGGTTTTCGATCGCCTTGTCAATATTTGCCTTTACCTTATTCTCATAACCGGAATAAGTATGGGCAACATACCAATGCGCTTCAGCCATATTTTCCCATACCTCCGCTTAGATCAGGCGCCGAGCCCGATGAGGAAGTTTACGCCCAACTGGATTACCGCGTCCAGCATGGCAATAATAAGACCAACGACTACAGAGACGACTACAACAGCAAAAGTCTGTTTTGCGACGGACTCCTTCGTGGGCCATATGATCTTTCCGAACTCTTCCTTTAAACCCTGGCCCCAACTGGGCTTCTTTTCCTTTTGTTTTGTTTCAGCCATAAACTCACTTCCTTCAATAATGCTTTCCAGGAGGACGTTTTATTTCGTTTCCTTATGCATCGTGTGTGTCTTGCAGAATCTGCAGTACTTCTTGGTTTCCATGCGATCAGGATGTGTCTTCTTATCCTTGGTCAGATTGTAGTTACGCCGCTTGCACTCTGTGCATGCCAGGGTAATCTTCGTACGCACGACTTTCACCTCCGTTATCCTTAAAAATCCTATATATTCAGGCATAAAAAAAAGGCCCAAATTTCAGTAAGCTCGCTTAATATAGCATATTCTACAGCGTTCGTCAATTCCTTTTCGCCAAATTCCTTAACAAAAATGTTTCAGAATTTATAGATTATTTGCTAATTTTGTCTGAATATTTCCGCTGTATTTTGGTGCTTTTTTTCCTGAAAATTCCCATTTTTCGCGTGACAAACGTAAAAAATCCTGCTATACTGTATTTACTTAAATGGAATTAGTATACCCCGACGTGTCGGATGCTTTGGCAGGATGCCGTGAAAGGAAGGCTCCGGGACGATTTCAAGGAAGAAAGGAGGGGATGTTTTATGGCAGCGATCGACTCTGTCTATCAGTACTATCTAAGCACGTACGGGAACGAGCATGTATCCCGTTACGATTCGCACAAAAAAAGCGATCTCCGTAATACGTACAACAGCATACTGAAATCCAATAAGGAATCCCCTCTGTATAAATTGAAGGACGACGACGGGGATGTAAAAAAGTTTGCCATTGACATAAAGGAAAGCGCCCGCCAGATCAAAAACGTGATCGCCTCCCTCTCCGAAGAAGGCGAGGACATCGCCAGCCTGTTTAAAAAACGGGTGGCCGTGTCTGACCAGGAGGACGTGGTCTCCGTGGAATATATCGGAAACGGCGGAGAGAAGGAGAATACCAAGAGCTTCCAAATGGAAGTGAAATCCCTTGCCAAGCCCCAGGTAAATGTCGGTAATTATCTCCGGAGCGATGGCCATACGCTTACTCCCGGTTCCTACAGCTTTGACCTGTCCACCTCCTCCAACTCCTACGAGTTCCAGTTTAACGTGGGCGAGGAGGACGATAACCTGGCTGTACAGCAGAAGCTCGGGAGACTGATCAATAACGCCAACATCGGGCTTCATGCCGATACTGTTGAGGGCGATCGGAATACGACAGCTTTGCGGATCGAATCCCGTCGAACCGGTCTGAACGAGGGTGAGGAATACCTTTTCCGTGTGACGCCTCAGGGGAGTACCGCTTCGATCCGTGCCGTACAGGAGCTCGGGATCGACCAGATGCAGTCTCAGGCGGCAAATTCCGTCTTCCTTCTGAACGGCAAGGAGCGATCCTCTTATGCGAATACCTTTACCATCAACAACGCCTTCGAGGTGAACCTCAAGGGAGTCAGTCCCCCCGGGAAACCGGCCACGATCGGTTTTAAGGCATCCGCGGACGCCGTAGCGGACAACATCAAGAGCCTGACGGATTCCTACAACGGCATCCTCCTCATGGCAAATCATTACGAGGGTACCGAGCAGCAGAGCAATAAGCTCATCGCCGACATTGCCAATGTGGCGAAGAAGTTTTCCTCCGAGTTCGACGAGATCGGCCTTTCCGTAGGAGAGGATAATCTGATCTCCATCGATCGCGACAAGCTCAAGGAGGTTGTGAACGGATCCGGGGCCGAAGGTGCCTTTGAGGTACTGAACCGCTTCAAGGAAGCTCTGGGCGTGAGGGCGAATAAGGCCTCCATCGATCCCATGAATTATGTGGACAAGGTGGTTGTGGCTTACAAGAATCCCGGGAAGAGCTTTGGTGCTCCCTATGTCTCCTCCATGTACTCCGGGATGATGATGGATCAGGGATTATAAAAGGAAAGCAGCGATTGATTCGTATGCTTTCTTTTTTTTTTTGAACACTATGCCAGCTCTGCAAACAGCTTTTCCAGCCTTTTTTCAATGGTGTGCTCCCTGCACACCCTTTTTCTCCCGTTTTCGGCGATCCGTTTTCTTTCCTCCTCATGAGAAAGGTAGTAGGCGCATTTCGCCTCCAGCTCCTCCACCGACTCAAAGCATTCCAGCTCCTCTCCGACCTGAAACTCCTCCGTCAGCTCACTCCGGTAGTCCGTCAGGAGGAAGCCGCCGGCGGAGAGCACATCATAGATCCGCAGGGGAAGTCCTGTCAGAATATTCGGTATGGTAAAGTTCAGATTGATTTTCGTTTTTGCATAGATTTCCGGTGCCTTCGTCCAGTAATCCGCCGATGGCTTACGCCTGATCCCGGAATCCGCGGGTACACTGTTACTGTACAGGATCAGGTCATGCCGTGCCGACAGCGCCGAAAGACAGCGAAGCCTCATCTCCGATGCAGTTTTAAACCCCAGCACCGTCGATGAAAAGATCAGACTCAGATCCGCATCGGAGCCGCGGGATTTTCTGAGGTCAAACCGTTCCCCGATTCTCGCGAGAATGTCCGGGGTCAGAAGCCGGTCAAAGAGATTCCCCCCGCTGACCGAAAGCTGGGCCTCTATAGCCGCATCCAGGTATCCCCGAAGGTAATCATCCATCTTCGGTTCCAGCTCATCATAGGTATTTTTTTCATACAGACTGCCGACAAAGGCGATCTCGGACAGCCAGCCACCGCACCCCGTTCCCAGAAGCGCCGCAGTTCGCTTCGGATCTGCGCACAATGGAAGGTGACGTACAAACACCGGCCCCAGAAGCCGGATTCTTTCCATATCTCCGCGGTCAAAGAAAAACAGCCGGTTGACGCTGTTGCGAATGCTTTTGTGATGCATGGAAAGCAGGGCGCTGTCACAGGTCCAGCACACATACGGGACTCCTTCCGCCTCACACGCATCGGAAAGCACACCAAAATAGTTGACCGAAAAAAGGAAGGCAGCTTCGATCCTTCTCAGTTCCTTCCTTGTTTCCTCAAAAAAGGAGGCGTCCTCATCATAAGAAGAAGGCTTCCCGGGGAGAAAGCACACCTCATGCCCCATTGTCCGAAAGCCTTCGATCACATCTCTGTAGTTGTAGGAAGCCCATTGGTAGACCAGAATCTTCATAATTACGGCACCAGCACATACCGGACCAGGATGCCCGCACTGACCACCAGGAACAGGATACCTCCAAGGAAATAAGCCTTTGTCTTCAAAGCGGCTCCGTAAAGATAGCCTACCACAAAGCCCACAATGATCATAATGATCGTAAGGGCAGCGATGATCGGGAGGACGATCGTAAGGCTCGCCGATAAGAATCCCACTGCAAAGCCGGTCAGTATCGTATAGAGGGTAATCCCTCCGAGCATTTTGATCACCGAAAGATAGGCAACCTTCTCCTGCCGGACCTCCTCGATCTGGGCCTCCTTTTTCGCCTTCCAGAGCATACGGATCCCCATCAGAATGAACACCGCAGCCGCAATCAGTCTCTCCGCGCGGTCCGCATTCGGCCGTTTGTCGAGAGACTTCAGCAAAACACCGAAGTACCGGCCCACATAAAGGGCTCCGGTCTGCCAGCCGGCTGCAAGCAGTGCGATCACAATCATCCTTGGCTTGTTGATCTTTGCCAGCCTTGCGCTCTGACAGGCGATCATACTGAACACATCCAGAGAAAGTCCGGCTCCTATCAGCAGAAATTCTATCCAATCTAAGATCATTTCAATCCTCCAGTTCCTTTAAAACATCTTCAAACGAATGGTCCCGGACAAAGCAATAAAGCCGTACCATTTCTTCCGGCGATCTTTTCATTCCGTCATCTATCCAATTCAGAAGAATCATGCTCATGGACTTTGCATAATAACGAACAAGATTATCCAGAGACAGCGTCGCCAGTATTCCTTCGTTTGCCTTCCGTCCGTTTATTGCCACCTTCAGGACATCCTCTATGCATTTTAAAACAATGCTTTCAAAGGAATTCTGTCCCTCCAGCCTTCTGGCTCTGGTATAGAAATCCGCTTCCTTTTGAACCCCGCTGAAGAGCATCTCAAGCGCCGCGTCCGACCGGGATTTCCCGATCATGGAGCTGATCGGCGCAACCAGGTCACGCCGGATGATCCACTCCAAGAGCTCATATTTATCCTGAAAATGGTTATAGAAAGTAGGCCGGATTACGCCGGCCAGACTAGTTATTTCCTTTATTGTGATTTTTTCGATGGGCCGTTTGAGGACCAGTTGCTTGAAGCTCTCCGCAAGCTGGTCATCTACGCTTTGAGCGCCGTTCATTCAGTCACCTCGACAGTAACAAAATAACCCTTCTGGGTCTCACGCACACGAAGGACCTTACCCTCTCTTGCGAAAATCCTTTCCGAAGGGGTGTAATTCCCGGACATGGCAAAGGCCTCGCCCAGGGTATAATAATAGAGATCCGGTCCCGGAAGACGGGATTCGGTTATGGATAGAACGTCTCCTTCTTTTAAGAGGCCAAGCCTCTCCATTTTAAACTCTTCCTGCCGCATCAGTATTTCCGTATCTCCTCTTTCACAAACAGAGGCTTATGCTTTCTTCTTTGCGGAATCGCCACAAAGATCCCTACAACAAAGAGAAAGACAAAGGTGGCAAACCGATACAAAATCGCCACCGACCCTGCCACTCCCGGCTGAACAATTACAGAAAACAGCATAATAAAAGCAAAGTCCGTGGACCCGATACCTCCGAGCGCCGGAATGACTGCGGAAATGATGAGGCAAAGGGAGGTTACGGCAAGGTATTGCGATATGTTATATTGATAATCCGGATTGCCCTGAAGGATCAGGTACGGGATCACGCACCAGAAAAACAGCTTCAGCATATTCTGAGCGATAATTGTAACGATCCTTACCTTATTTCCGAACAGGTCCCGGGAACCCATTTCAAACAGCTCGATCTCGTTGTTGATATAATCTACATAACGATCGATCTTCCCTTTTCGATTAATCCTGGCCACCAGCTTATGGATCATCCGGTGCGCTCTCTTGGAGAGGCAGATAAAAAGAAGCAGCACCGAAAGGGCGGCAGTCAGCAGGAACCCCGCGATCAACAGGCCTCCGTATTCTGAATAATACCTGATCATGAAGGGCAGATTCACAGCGATAAAGAGCAGGCAGAAGATCGCCATACTCACCCGGTGGAATACGTATTCCAGCGTATACATCCCGGTTGCCTTCGAATACTCCACCCCGCGGTCGCTCAGATAAAATACCGCTGCCAGACCGGTCCCGGTTCCCGCGGAGGCCAGCCTGTAAAAGCAGCAATACAGCGCGCAGCCGATACCGGAAAGCAGGGAAAACTCGGGGTTGTAAACCCTTGCCAGCGTAGTCAGCACCCAGCCCTCCGCAACTTCGTACAGGAGGGCTGAGATACAGATCACTACGATGACCGAGATCGGCGTGTGCACGATCTCAAAGAAAACCCGGTCCCAAAGATTCCGAAAAGTATATACAACTACGAAAACTATAAAGATCAGAAACGCGATTTTCAGTATTGTAGTCTTCTTGATCTTCTTCTTCTTTTTCTCGTTCATTTCAGTAGAGACAGGATGGAAGTGCCTATCGTGTTCTCCGGCATCGGGACATCAAAGTTTTCCGCCACTGTCGCCCCGATGACCGCGAAGGTCTCCGTTTCGGGAAGCTCCTTACACCCGGTAAAGGAGGGTGAGGCTGCAAGCAGGAATACCTTTTCCCTGGTATGATCCGTTCCCTTGTAGGTGGGATCATTGCCATGGTCTGCTGTGATCATCAGAAGATCATCCTCCTTCAGCACAGACAGGAGCTGTCCCAGCTTTTCATCAAACCGCTCAATCTCCGCGCCGTAACCGATCGGATCTCTCCTATGGCCCCAGAGCGCGTCAAAATCCACGAGATTCACAAAGCACAAGCCCTTCCAGTCCGATCTCTCTGCGATCTCTATGGTCTGTTCCATCCCATGCACCGAGGATTTGGATTTTACCGCCTCCGTAATTCCCTCACCGACAAATATGTCGTTGATCTTGCCCACAGAAAGAACGTCAAGGCCGGCGTCCTTTAACGCATTCAAAACTGTCCGTCCAGAGGGCTTCAGGGCATAGTCATGACGGTTCGGAGTACGCACGAATTCTCCCTTTTTCTTCCCGGTATAGGGTCTCGCGATGACCCGGCCCACCTTCCATTCATCACGCATGGTCAGCTCTCTCGCGATCTCACAGTACCGATAAAGGGTCTCCACCCCCATGGTCTCCTCGTTCCCGCAGATCTGAAGCACGGAATCCGCCGAGGTATAGACAATGAGCTTGCCCTCGTTGATCTCCTGCTCCGCAAGCTCGTCCAGAATCTCGGTCCCGCTGGCCGCTTTGTTTCCGATGATCTGGAGGCCGGTCCTTTCCTCCAGCGCCTTGATCAGCTCCGGAGGGAAGCCCGTATCCGTAAAGGTCTGAAAGGCCTTCGTGGTTTCCAGGCCCATCATTTCCCAATGGCCGGTCATCGTATCCTTTCCGTTGCTCTTTTCCTTCATGGAGCAATAATAGCCCTCACTCTTTTCAACCGGGGCCACCTTTGTCAGCGGCTTCAGATTCGCAAGGCCCAGCTTCTGAAGATGCGGAATATCAAAATGGGAAACGGTCTGATCAATATGGCCCAGCGTATCCGCCCCGGCATCTCCGAAGCGTTCCGCATCCGGCATGGCCCCGATTCCGAGCGAATCCACTACAATCACAAATACTCTGTTAAATTTCATAATAATCCCTTTTCCTTTACAATCTTAACGATTCTGCTCGTTCCGAGTCTGGTGGCTCCCAGCTCCATGAACTTCTCCGCATCCTCCAGGCTTCCGATCCCGCCGGCAGCCTTGATCCTTACGTTCTCGCCCACATGCTCCTTAAAGAGCTTTACATCGTCAAACGTGGCACCGGCCGTGGAAAAGCCCGTGGATGTCTTGATGAAATCCGCTCCGGACTTCGTAACAAGCTTACAAACCCGGATCTTCTCCTCCTCGGTCAAAAGACAGGTTTCCACAATAACCTTCAGAATACGCTCGGTAGCGGCCATCCGGATGTCCTTAATCTCACTCAGCACATAATCATCCATACCCGCCTTCAGGGCTCCAATGTTAATGACCATATCGATCTCGTCCGCCCCATTGGCCACGGCATCCTTGGTCTCGTATACCTTGGTCTGTGTGGTGGTATTTCCGTTGGGGAAGCCGATGACCGTCGTAATGGCCATTCTTTCCTCCATATACTCCCTCGCCGCCTTAATATAGCAGGGAGGGATGCACACCGAGGCGCAGCCATATTTGATCGCATCGTCGCAGAGCGCCTTGATCTCATCCCAGGTAGCCGTCTGCAGCAAAAGCGTATGATCGCAGATCTTTAATATTTCTTTTACATCCATAACCGTATTCTCCTTTAATTATTCTAAGCACAGACTCAGTTCAGAGCCTTCGGTCCGAAGCCCAGAGGGAGCATCTGCTCCAACGTCAGGACCTCAAATTTTTCCGGCCGGTTCGTCCCGAGGACCACGCGAAACGTCTTCGGGTCGCAGAACTCCATCATAACCTGACGGCAAACCCCGCAGGGGGCACAGATCGGCAGCTCCGGCGCGTCCTCCATACCGCCCACGACAGCGATGGCCGAGAACTCCCGTTCTCCCTCATACACGGCATTAAAAAATGCAGTCCTCTCCGCGCAGTTCGTTGGACCGTAGGCGGCGTTTTCAATATTACAGCCAAGATAGAGCTTTCCTTCTTTTGTAAGAAGCGCTGCCCCCACCTTATGATGGGAATAGGGGGCATAGGCTTTTTCTCTGGCTTTTAATGCTTCTTCGATCAATTCCTGATCCGTCATACAAAACATCCTTTCTTATCGTGTTCCCTTGTCGTAAGGAATACCCTCTGCCTTCGGCGCCCTGGACTTCTTGGAGGTAAAGACCAGCACGATCATCGTAACAATGTAGGGCAGCATCTGGTAAAGGGAGCTCTTGTCCTTTAAGCCCTCCAGCTTCGGCAGGAAGGGGATCGAGGAGTTGTAGGCCGCCACGACCTTAAACAGAGCGAAGATAATGGAGGCTCCCAGGATCGTAAAGGGCTTCCAGTTTCCGAAGATCATAACCGCCAGAGCGAGGAAGCCGTAGCCGCCTACGCTGGAGGAGAAGCCCGATCCCACGGCGATGACATAGGCCATACCGCCGATACCGGCCAGAAAGCCCGAGATCATAACACCGGCATAACGCATTTTATAAACATTAATACCCACCGAGTCCGCCGCCTGGGGATGCTCGCCGCAGGCCCTTAAGCGAAGGCCGAATTTCGTCTTGTACATCAGAAGCCAGGCAATGATGAAGAGGACGATACAAATGGGCGTCGTCAGATACTGGTACTTAAAGAACAGCGTTGCGAAAAACCCATTGGAGGGCTCCATTCCCAGACTTTCCTGGGTAATCCGAATCCAGCTCGGGATCTGGATGGTCGTCTGGCCCTGACCCTGTACAGCCCAGGTCACAACAACGGCGAAGGCCGGAGCGAAAATATTCAGGGCAGTACCGCCGATGGTCTGATCCGCTTTTAAATTAATCGCGGCAAAGGCCAATAGCAAAGAAAACCCGACACCGGCCGCCGCGGCGACCAGGATCGCCAGAAACATGGCAAGCTGGGGATAAGCCGGTCCGAAGCCGTTCTGGTCGAACATGCGAAGCATGAAGCAGCCGCACAGGGCTCCGATCACCATAATACCCTCGAGAGCCAGGTTGATGATACCCGAATGCTCGGAATACATACCGCCGAGAGCCACAAGGAGCAGCGGGACGGCAAAGATAATGGTAAGGCTGATGATATTCGCTAATACGTTCATTCTACTTCACCCCCCTTTCTTTTTTCCCTTTCAGGATCTTAACGATCACTCCCCGCACCAGAAGGGCAAAGGCCGCCAGATAGATGATAACGGCAATGACGATGTTGATCGTTTCCGAAGAGAAGTTCGGCTGCATGGCGGAGCCGCCGACCTTGATGTAGCTGATAAACAGGGAGCTGAAGATGGTTCCCACGGGGTTGGAGTTGGCAAGAAGGGCAACCGGGATTCCGTCAAAGCCCATGCTGAGGATCGATTTCTCCAACACGTACTGGATGGTACCGGCCAGATAGTAAAGACCGCCGCCGAGACCGGAAAGCGCTCCGGCGATAACCATGGAGCTCACAATATTACGGTTTGCGCTGATACCGGCATAACGCGCAGCCTCTTTATTCATACCGCAGGCCTTCAGCTCATAACCGAAGGTAGTCTTCTGAAGAATGAACCACATGAGGATCGCAACGCCGATCGCGATAAACACGCTGATGTTGATCCAGGAAGAGTTTCCGAACAGCTTGTCCAGACCGGCCTTCGGAATAATTGCACCGGGATTCGCCGTAGCCAGAGCCGCCGTACGGTCGGAGTTCGAGGCGCCCCAGGCAGAAGCCAGCATCAGCGGCATATTGGCAAGACACAGGTTCACGAGGAACATACCGATCCAGTTAAACATAATGGAGGTAATAACCTCGTTTACATTAAACAGAGCCTTGAAAAGACCCGGGAAGAGTCCCCAGATCGCTCCGCCCAGGCAGGCCAGAAGGAGGCAGACGCCGCAGGGAAGCTGGAACATGATCGCTCCGATCAGAGCGAAAAACGCGCCCATCGTATACTGGCCGGAGGCTCCGATATTAAACAGGCCGGTCTTGAAGGCAAAGCCAACGGACAGACCGCACATCATTAAGGGCGCGGCCTGGTAGAGCACCTTTCCGAACTGATCCAGGCTTGAAAAACCGGTTCCTAGCATAGCTCCGATACCTGTTCCCGCTTTTGCCGGGTTCAGTATAAGAAGCAGAATAAAGCCAACCAAAAGACCGATCACAATAGAGATCACAGAAGCCAGAATGCTGATCAGCATGGCGTTTTCGGCCAGGGGTTTTTTCATTTTCATGCCGGGATCCCTCCTTTCTCATCTTTTTTCCCGCCGGCCATGTAAAGGCCAAGCTCTTCCACCTCCACATGATCAAAGCAGCCGACGATCTCGCCCTCGTAGATAACCAGGGTACGGTCGCCGAGCGCCATGACCTCATCCAGCTCCAGAGACACCAGAAGCACCGCCTTACCGGCATCCCGTTCCGCAACGAGCTGTTTATGGATATACTCAATGGCACCCACGTCCAGACCTCTTGTGGGCTGCACCGCGATAAGAAGCTCGGGATTCTTATCGATCTCTCTGGCCACGATCGCCTTCTGCTGATTTCCGCCGGACATCGAGCGGGCGATGGTCAACGGGCCCTGGCCGGAGCGGACGTCAAACTGATGGATCAGTTTCATGGAATATTTTCGAACCTCACCGTTCCGGATCACGCCGTGGTTCTGGAATTGAGGCTCAAAATACCTCTGGAGAACCATGTTCTGCTCCAGCGTATAATCCAGAACCAGTCCGTGTTTATGGCGGTCCTCGGGAATATGGCTCATGCCGAGCTTACTGCGCTCCCGAATGGAGGCTTTTGTAATATCATGACCGCACAGGGTTATTTTTCCCTCCTTGGCCTCCTGAAGTCCCGTAAGGGCATAGACCAGCTCGGTCTGACCGTTTCCTTCGATTCCGGCAAGACTGACGATCTCGCCCCGCCGTACTTCAAAGGAAACACCCTTTACGGCGTTATTATTATGCCGGGTACTGGCCACGACAAGGTTTTCCACCTTCAGGACCACCTCCCCGGGTTCACTCTTCTTTTTCTCTACCTTAAAGGTCACATCACGGCCCACCATCATGCGGGACAGCTCCTCCTTCGAAGAGTTCGCGATGTCCACGGTACCCATGTATTTGCCCTTCCGAAGAACGGAGCAGCGGTCGGCCACAGCCATGATCTCAGCCAGCTTATGGGTAATGAAGAGAATACTCTTTCCCTCATTTTTAAAGCCGCGCATGATCTCCATCAGCTCGTCGATTTCCTGCGGCGTAAGCACAGCCGTCGGCTCATCGAAGATCAGGATCTCGTTATCGCGGTACAGCATTTTCAGAATTTCAACTCTTTGCTGCATACCTACGGAAATGTCCGAAACATAGGCATCCGGATCCACCTTCAGGCCATACTTCTCAGACAAAGACATCACCTTCTTACGGGCAGCGTCATACTGAAGGAAACCGTGTTTTGTATCCTCCACCCCCAGAATGATGTTATCCAGGACCGTAAAGCATTCCACCAGCTTAAAGTGCTGATGAACCATTCCGATTCCCAGACGGTTTGCATCGTTGGGATCCTTGATCTTAACCTCCTGGCCGTTTTTCTTGATCACGCCCTTTTCCGCCTGGTAAAGCCCAAACAGAACACTCATCAGCGTACTCTTTCCGGCTCCGTTCTCACCCAGCAGCGCATGTATCTCTCCTTTTTTCAACTGCAGAGTGATGTCGTCATTGGCCTTGATCCCGGGAAACTCCTTTGTGATGTGAAGCATTTCAATAACATACTCTTCTGCCAAATCCGCACCCCCTTCCGGATAATAGGATATAGATAATCTGATTATATAAAAAAAGAACCTCCCCCGCAAGGGGGAGGCCCTTTAAATACCAATCATCTGTCAGTTTTCAGCGGAATACCGATTACTCCTGTACATCCACTGTTATCTTCTCAACAGAGGCCGCGATATCCGCTTCGATATCGTTATCCACTACCAGATCTCCGCTTGCAAGACCCTCAAACAGAAGATCATAGGTGGCCTCATCGAAGTTGGTAAACTGAGAGCTTTCCATCGGAAGACCCACGCAGTTCTCAGCAGCACCGAGCTTTGTTTCCTTTCCTGCATATGCAGAGCTGAACTTCCAGCCGTTCTCCATGCAGTCGGTCAGAGCCAGAACTACGGAGTTGGAAAGAGCCTTCATCGCGGAGGTAATGATCAGCGGGCTTTCCGCACTCTGGTCCACGTCCACGCCAATGACCTTGCCGTTATTGGCTTCTGCTGCTGCAAGAGCGGACAGATAGATGCCGCCGCCGCAGGCGAAGACAACCTCTGTACCCTCGGTATACCAGCTATCCATCTTTGCCTTGATATCGTCTGTCGGAGCAAAGCCGCCGCAGTACCAGTATTTAATATTTACACCGTCAATGTTGTTGTCGGCCGCAGCCTGCTCCGCGCCCTGCACGAAGCCGTAGCCGTAACGGATAACCGCAGGAACAGCCATTCCGCCGAGGAAGCCAAGCTCCTTATAGCCGTCGGCAACTGCCGCATAGCCTGCAAGAAAGCCGGCCTGCTCTTCCTGGTAGGTAATCAGAGCGGTATTGCTCTGCGGATTCTCAAGGTCGCCCGTGGATACGTCCAGAGCTATGAAGGAGACATCCGGATATTTCTCCTGTGCCTGTGCCAGAGATGCGCCGAAAAGATAACCGGCCATAACAACTGCCTTCGCGCCATCCTTTACCGCGTTGTCCATCTGCTCAAGACGGGCGGCATCAGAGTCCTCGGAGGGCTGATAGTAGTTGGACTTCAGACCGTTTTCGTTGGCGAACTGCTGTACGCCGGCCCAGGAATACTGGTTAAAGGAATGGTCATCAATGTTTCCTACGTCAGTAACGAAGGCCACATCGGTCGTACCGCCGCCGGTTGTTGTATCGGCGGCCGCATCCGCTGCTCCATCCTCAGTTTCGTTCAAAGCATCCGCGATCGCATTTGCTGCTTCTTCTACAGCGGCATCGACATCTGCGCTGGTAGCTGCAGCTCCGGAGGATGCTGCTTCTGCGGCCTGCTGAGCCGCCTGAGTCCCGCAGCCGGCCATGGAAAGAACCATCGCCGCGGCGGTAAGCGCTGCTACAATTTTCTTTTTCATATTACTCCCCTTTCTTAATAAGAAATTATTGTTTTACGGGCACATTATACCCCGAAGCCTGCGATATTTCAAGGCTCTTATTTCCTGTCCGCCTCGATCAGCTCACGAATGGCACCGACCGCGGTTTTGATGGCCAGCTCCGTATCATGCACCTGTTTATTCGGCAGTCCCTTTTTCGCTCTTTCCTGGTTTGCGACCACCAAAAAGCAGGAGCCGACACGGACCCGGAGGAAGCTCCCCGCGATAAAGAGCGCAGCGGATTCCATCTCGGAAGCCAGGCAGCCCATACGGATCCATGCCTGCCATTTATTCTCAAGCTCATAGGAAACCGGCATGATCTCAGGCTCATGCTGGCCGAAAAAGCTGTCCTTACACTGTACAACACCGACGTGATGGCGGATCTTCTGTTCCTCCGCCGACCGGATCATGGCGTTCATCACGCGGTAATCGGAAACCGCAGGATATTCAATCGGAGCAAATTCCCGGCTTGTTCCCTCCATACGGATCGCTCCGCTGGCGATAACGATGTCACCGCCCTCCACCTCATCCTGCATACCGCCGCAGGTGCCGACGCGAAGGAACGTATCCGCGCCGCATTTCGACAACTCATCTATCGCTATGGAGGCCGAGGGTCCGCCGATCCCGGTAGAGGTAACCGAGACCTTCTCTCCGAGGATCGTTCCCGTATAGGTCACATATTCCCGGCTGTCCGCTACCAGCTCCGCTCCGTCAAAGTGGGACGCTATCTTCTCGCAGCGTTTAGGGTCCCCCGGCAGGATTACATACCGTCCTACATCCCCCGGGCCGATGTTTGTGTGATACTGTTTTCCAGAGCCTTCTGTGTAATCAACCATATTCCTTCCTCCTTTCAGCTTTCCTTAAAGATCCCGGAAGTGAAACGCCTTCCGGCCTTCGGAATAATCCGCAACGATCTGTCCCTCTCCCTCGAGAAGATATTTATAGGTCACCAGCCCATGGAGGCCCACAGGTCCCCGGGCGTGGATCTTTCCCGTAGAAATCCCGACCTCAGCCCCGAAGCCGTAACGGAAGCCGTCGGAAAACCGGGTCGACACGTTCCGGTATACCCCGGCGGAATCCACTCTCTGGCGAAAGTACTCCCAGGCCGCGTCGTCCTTTGTCAGGATGGCATCCGTATGGTGGGAGCCGAAGCGGTTAATATGCTCCACCGCCTCCTCCACTCCTGCGACCAGCTTTACGGAAGCCGTAAGACTCAGGTATTCCGTCGCATAATCCTCCTCCCCCATCTCCTCGACGCCGGGAAGCAGCTCCGTTACCTCCTTTACCCCGCGAAGGACCACGCCTTCCTTTTTCATGGCCTCCCCGAGCTTCGGAAGAAAGTCCTTGGCGATTTCCCGATGGACCAGGATCGTCTCCACCGCATTACAGGCCGCCGTATACTGGAGCTTGGCGTCCAAAAGGATTTTTACCGCCGTATTCAGATCGGCCGAACGGTCCACAAAAATATGGCAGATCCCGTCCGCATGGCCGAGCACCGGAATCCTGGTATGGTCCATGATATAACGGACAAAGGCATTGCTTCCGCGGGGGATCACAAGATCCACGTCCTTATCACAGGACAAAAGCTCATCGATCTCACTGTGGCTTTCCGCCTGGAGAAGGCAGCCCTCGGGCAGTCCCGCCCTCTCTGCCGCCTCCCGGATCAGCCGAAACAGGATCCGGTTGGTATGTGTCGTCTCCTTCCCGCCCTTAAGAACCGCCGCGTTCCCGCTTTTCAGGCAAAGCGACGAAATCTGGATCAGAGCATCCGGCCTCGCTTCAAAGATCACACCGATCACACCGATGGGGCAGGACACTCTGCGAAGAATCAGCCCCTCGTCCAGCTCCCTGCAAAGCTCCGTTTTCCCGAGAGGATCCGGCAGAGAGATCAGGCTGTCCAGCCCCTCTGTCGATGCAGTCAGCTTCCCCTCATCAAATTTCAGCCTTTTTTTTACCGCCTCCGGCACCCCGTTTTCCGCGGCAAGCCGCATATCCTCTTCATTTTCAGAGAAAATCTCCTCCCTGTGAGAAAGAAGCGCCTCCTTTATGGCCGCAAGAGCCGCGTTCCGTTTCTCTCCCTCCGAGGACGCAAGCTCGATGGAGGCTTTTCGCATTTGATGTACTTTTTCCTTCAACTCAGACATTTTTATCCCCTCGACGCTTCTTCCGCCAGCTCCAGAATCAGCTTCTCCGTTTTCTCCCAGCCGAGGCAGGGATCCGTAATCGATTTTCCGTAGACGCCCTCTCCGATCTTTTGTGCCCCATCCTCCAGGTAGCTTTCGATCATCAGTCCCTTTACCAGGCTCTTCAGCTCTCCGTCAGCCCGGCGGGAATGCATGATGTCCTTGGCGATACGGATCTGCTCCAAAAAACGCTTTCCGGAATTGGAATGGTTGGTATCGACAATAACCGCAGGATTCATCAGTTCTCTCTCCTGATAAAAATCCTGTAGTCTTTTCAGGTCCTCGTAATGGTAATTCGGCATGGAACGGCCGAATTTGTCCACATAGCCGCGAAGTATGCTGTGCGTCAGGGGATTTCCCTTTGTCTTTACCTCCCAGCCGCGGTATATGAAGGTCTGCGGGCTCTGGGCCGCCGTAATGGAATTCATCATGATCCCCATATCCCCGCTGGTCGGGTTCTTCATTCCCACCGGAATCCCGACGCCGGAGGCTGTCAGACGATGCTGCTGATCCTCCACGGAACGCGCTCCCACGGCCACATAGGACAGAAGATCCGAGAGATAGCGATGGTTCTCGGGGTAGAGCATCTCCTCCGCGCAGGTAAAACCGGTCTCCCGGACAGCCCGGGTATGCATTGAACGGATGGCGATGATTCCCTTCCACATATCCTCATGGTCCTCGGGGTTCGGCTGGTGGAGCATTCCCTTATAGCCGATGCCCGTCGTTCGCGGTTTGTTCGTATAAAGCCGCGGGATGAGGAAGAGCACATCCTCCACCTTTTCCTTCACCTTCATCAGCCTGTGAAGATAATCCAGAACGGCGTCCTCATTGTCCGCGGAGCAGGGGCCGATGATCAGAAGGAATTTATCGGATTTCCCGGTAAAAATATCCTCGATCTCCTGATCCCTTTTTTCCTTTATCTCACGAATCTCCTCCTCCAGAGGAAATTCTGTTTTCAGCTCCAGCGGCGTTTTCAGCTTCCGCAGGAACTCCATTGGCATTTCTCTCATCCTGGTCTGGCCTCCTTATTTCTTTTCGAAGAACTTTTCGATACTGGCGATCAACTCCGCGGGGGGCATGGTCTTTAAAAGATACCCCTCGGGGTGAAGGCTCAGAACCTTCTTTACACTCTCCGCATCATTTTTCACGGTCAGAAACATGACCGGTATGGAGCTGGTACCGGATTCGGACCGGAGCATGGTAAGAACCTGTGGTCCTGTCGTCACCGGCATCTCATAATCCAGAAGTATCAGATCCACCTGATTCTTCACCAGAAACTGGATCGCGGCCAGGCCGGAATTAACCATAAACACCTGAAATTTGCCGCTCAGCCAGTTTTTGATGGTCCATAGCATCGTACCGTCGTCATCCACCACCAGGATCCGTTTTTTTGCTGCCCGTTCGGCCTCCTTAAGAGTAACCTCCTTTAGCGAGGCCGCCAGCTCCTTTACGTTCACCGGTCGGGAATAGTGGGCTGTAATTCTGTCCTCCGGGATAAACCTATGCAGCATATCAAAGTCATCCGACTTTCCGATCGCACAGAAGGCCGGCTCCTTTTCCTCGATCAGATCCTTCAGAAAGACCAGCTCCTTATCGATCCCCTCCGCCTGATCCAGATAGAGCAGATAGATTCCGGTCTCCTCCTTCAGCGCATTGATCTCCTTCATATCGAGAGGGATGATCTTCACCGAAAAGCCTTCTTCCGTAAGCTCCTGGACAATGGCGTTCACCATAAAGCCCTTTACCGCGCTCAGCAAAAATATCCTGTTTTCCATTCCTATTCTCCGAGTCCCGCCTCCACGATCCCAACCATGGCGGCAAGAGCCTCCTCTTCATCCTCTCCGTCGCAGTGGAACTCAATCTCGTCCCCGGTTCGGATACAGGCTCCGAGTACCGACAGCACACTTTTGGCATTGGCTGTGTTCGGACCATATCCGAATGTTACGACCGATTTATAATTCATAGCTTCCTTGCACAGGATCCCGGCAGGCCTTAAAGAAAATCCCGTCGGGTTCTTAACCGTAACCTTCTGGCTTACCATTTTTCCTTCTCCTTATAATACAATTTCTTCGATCAGGGCCGCCAGCTTCTTCGCTTCTTTTTCAATCAGCGCCTGATCCTTTCCCTCGATCATTACCCGGACAAGAGGCTCTGTCCCGGAGGGCCGGATCAGGACCCTCCCCTCCCCGTGGAATTTGTCCTCCAGCGTCCGGATCGCATCGGCAATCTCCTGATACTCCATGTAATGCTCTTTTTTATGGTTCGGCACACGGGCGTTCACCAGCGACTGGGGCAGAACCGTCATGACGGATTTCAGCTCCGAAAGCTTCTTTTTTGTCTGCACCATGACGTCCAGAAGCCGCAGCGCAGACAGCAGCCCGTCACCGGTCGTGTTGTCGTCCAGGAAAATAATGTGGCCCGACTGCTCTCCCCCCAGGTTGTAGCCGTTTTCCCTCATATTTTCCAGAACATAGCGGTCTCCCACCTTTGTTTTTTCCACATGGATCCCGTTCTTTTCTCCCATGATGGAAAAGCCCAGATTGGTCATGACCGTCACCACGATGGTATCCTTTTTCAGCCTTCCGCGGTCCTTCATGTAATTCCCGCAGATGGCCATGATCTCATCGCCGTCCACCATTTCACCGTTTTCGTCCACAGCCAGCATCCGATCCGCGTCTCCGTCAAAGGCCAGGCCGATATCCGCCTTTTCATAGACCACCCGGGCCTTCAGCTCCTCCATGTGGGTGGAGCCGCAGTTGGCGTTGATGTTGGTCCCGTCGGGATCGATATGAATCGGGATCAGATCCGCGCCAAGCTCCCTCAGGGTTCGTACAGAGGTCTCATAGGAAGCGCCCTCAGCACAGTCCGCCACAATTTTTAAGCCGGAAAGATCCACCGGCACGGTCTTTTTCATAAATTCCACATATTCGTCCTTCAGCCGGAAACGGTAATCGATTTTTCCCACGCCGAAGCCGATGGGTAAAGCCACATCCTTCATATCCCGGCGGATCAGCTCCTCGATCTCATCCTCAAGTTCGTCGGACAGCTTATAGCCCTGGCCGTTAAAGAATTTGATGCCGTTGAACTCCATGGGATTATGGGAGGCGGAAATTACCACTCCGGCATCCACCTTATGCTTTCTGGTCAGATAGGCCACCGCCGGCGTGGGGATCACACCGGCATAGATGGCGTTGGCTCCGACAGAGCAGATCCCCGCCATCAGAGCATTGGCCAGCATCCCCCCGCTGATCCTGGTATCACAGCCCACGATCAGCGTCGCTTTATGCGCTGTTTCCTTTGTCAGGACATAGGCGCCTGCCTGTCCCAGTTTTGTGGCAAGCTCGATCGTAAGCTCCGATCCCGCTATGCCGCGAACTCCGTCTGTTCCGAATAGTCTTCCCATTATGTTCTCCTGAGTAAAAATTCCACGCTGACCGCATCGGTCAGACTATACTTTTCTTCGTCCAGATCCAGCACCAGATTCGCCTTATGCTCACCGGGCGCAAATCCGCTCACGTCAATGCTTCCGGTAATATCCTGCGGATTCAGAAGGTCCAGATCCTCCCTCAGGCCCGTGATCGAAACCTGGATCTCTTCCTCGGGGAAGATTGCTTCCATATTTGAGGACGCGTCGTTTACGGTAATATTCGCCGTGGGAATCCTAAAGTTCCTGGAAACTGCCGCCTCGATCTCGATATCCACCGCAACATTTTTATCTGCCGCATTTACCAGAGCCACTCCCTCCGGCAGGTAAGCGGAAATATCCACCACTGTATGGATGTCGGAGGTGGCATCCGTCACATCCAGAACATCCTCCGGGATCACGATGGTCTGCAGGCTGTTCAGCGAGGCGGAATCCCCCATGACAAAGCAGGACTTGGGCTCATAGGAAAGATTCACCATTTTGTAGTCCTCTCTGGGCTCACCCGAGGCATTGACGACCAGAGCGACCTCCTTGGTATTCAGGATGTCCGCCCGGACAATCACGCTGGAGAGATTCAGCGTCAGCTTTGTCGTATCGATTACATTGTACTCTTCATCCATCAGCGTGGGGATCACGCTGTCGGAAATGTTGGTCGCAACATCCTGGACATCTATGACCGCGCTCACCTTGGAGATGCTCTGCACCACGGAAGCAGGGCCGGACACCTTCAGCACATTCGGGGAAACCGAAAGCCCGCCGACGATACAGCCCTCCGCAGGTACGCCCCTCGAATCCGGCATAATAATATACTGTCCGGACATCAGGTCCTCGGTCTCGATCTCCAGCCTTTCGGTCCGGCGGATGATCTCCACCTGGCTTGTGTAGCGCGTCGCCGTTACTTCAATAGGGACATAGCTCATATCCTGAAGGTTTTCCATATCCGCCACGGCTTTAAAGTCTGACGAAGCCAGGTTTTTCATAATGGATCGAGGAGCCTTGACATTAAAGTAGGCAGTACTTCCGTTTACGATCTCATAGGTCTTTCCCTGGTTGGTCAGATAATCCGCATTCTCCACACTTACCGCACAACTGAAAGATTTGGATACTGTCGGGTCATTAATATTCAGAACCACATACCACAGGATCACGGAAATGATCAGAGCAAGGATCTTAAGCCCCAGGTTCTTGAAAAAGAGGTCACCGATTTTTTTTAGCAAATCTCCACCTCCTCTTCTTTTTGTTCCCCGTATTCGGGCTCTGGAGAAATTCCAGCTTTCCCCGAAGGAAATCCGCATCCACGTTCCGGTACAGGGTCTTATTCATCGCGATGGAAACCTTCCCGGTTTCCTCCGAAACAACGATCGTGCAGGAATCCGAAACCTCACTGATCCCAACGGCCGCGCGGTGTCTGGTTCCCAGTTCCTTGGACAGATTCAGGTTATCCGACAGAGGAAGGTAGCAGGTGGCCGAGGTCACACGGTCGCCGCGCACGATCACCGCTCCGTCATGCAGAGGGGTGTTCTTTTCAAAAATGTTGATGAGAAGCTGGCTCGTAACGATGGCATCGACCTCGATCCCCGTCCGTTCATACTCCGAAAGCCCTACTTCGTTTTCGATCACGATCAGGGCTCCGGTCTTCACCTTTCCCATTTCATAGGAAGCCTTTACCAGCTCGGCAATGGTCTTGTCCGAAAACTTCTGGCTTTCCTGGTTATTCATGTTCAGTTTTATGAGACCTCCGAAGAGGTTTCGCCGCCCCAGATCCTCCAGCGCCCGCCGAAGCTCCGGCTGGAAGATGACGACAAGGGCAATCAGACCCACGGAAAGGGTCCGTTCCGCGATCCAAAGGATCGTATTCATCTCAAAGAGAACGGCGATCAGCACAAGAAGAAGGATCAGAAGGATCCCCTTAAAGAGGTTCCAGGCTCTTGTATTCTTCACCCAGACCATAATATGATAGACCACAAAGGTGATGATCAGAATCTCAACAATATCCGTTATGGAGAGCCGGAAATCCGCCAGAGATAAAAAAGTGTCTTTAATTGTAAGCAGATTGGAAATTAAAGAATCGATCATGCCTTATTCTTCTTTTTTCTCCTGTCTTCCGACGGTATGGCGAGATTCGCCCGTAATCTTCTTGACCTTCTTTTCCTGCACCGGCATTTTGATCTTTGGTATGGCTCTTACATAGTAGTAATAATCATCATCCTCAAACTGCACACGCTCCGTCCGCTTATAGTCCACATGGAAGAAGAAAAACTTAAGCACAAACGCCAGTCCCACAGAGGCCAGATTCCCGAGTACAAGAGCAAGGGTCTTTCCCTCGATCCCCAGGGTCAGAAAGCCTCCGATCAGAATCAGGAATTCCGTCATAAAACCGGCAATGATCGCGATGGTCCAGGACCGCTTTATCGCCATACGGCGGATCACATAGATCATAACGGTCATCAGCACAAACACCAGGAGTACCAGGATCATCTCCCGGTTTCCCGTAATCTGATTCACTATCGTCGTCACCTTCTCTGCCGCCGTGGAGTCCTCCGCAGCCAGAAGCGCCGGCGCGGTTTCCTTAATTCCATGCAGATAGTAGTACAGAAACGTACCGCAGGCCACGGACACAGCCGAAGTAGGCGTAAAAAGCAGAGCTCCCGCCGCAGGCATAATGAATGGAATATGAATCAAAAATGAGAGCGGCGTCAGAACCACCATATATCCCGTCTTTGGGCTGAATCTCAGATATATAAGAGCCACAATGGCAAAAACAGCCGCTGTAGAGAGAAAAATCTCGAGGGACAGGGCATAAAAATCCGCAAGGATCACCACGGCCGAGAAGAAGATCGTGGCTCCCAGAGGGAGAACCGAAGAAAGCAGCGCCAGGATCAGACAGACCGGCACCGCACTCAGTTTTTCGTTATAGCCGAAGCTGCTTCGGATCTGCAGCAGCAAGATCAGCGCGATGATAAATTTTATTACCGGAACGATAACGGCTTCATATTTTCGATAAATCCGCCGGATCAGTTCCTTCAGCTCCAGGATCGTAGTCATTCTTCCATGCCTCCGGTCGGCTTTTGACGGTTCTCTTCCTCCTGGTAGAGCTTCTCAACCTGAGAGAGCGCCGCATAGTATTTTTTCAGTTTCTTCTTACCCCGCCCGTAACGAATGGTGTAGACGACAAAGGTAATCGCCAGATAGATCACCATAAAAATCAGATACCGGTTTTCGAGGGTCTTTAAGGATTCTCCCACATTGGAAAAATCAATGGAGCTGATCATAGCCTCCAGATCGTCCAGAGATACCAGAAGTACCGCCAGGAAAAAGACAGCGGTTCCGGAGAGGATGGAGAGAATAATATGGCGTCCCACATAATCCCACCGGAAATAGGAAAGCGAAGGCTCCATCTCCGGTCCTTCCTTATCCAGCAGCATCTGGGTCTTTGTCATTAATCGTACGCGTTCTTCACTAATCATAGCAAATCCATTATATCACAAAAAACTCCCCGCATAAAGCGGGGAGTAAACATTTCGGTTTACTTGTCCAAAAACCGCATCCGATCCCTGTCTCTTTCCTTCTTCTGGGGGGCTATCTTAGTCTCCTTCTTCTTCACAGAATCCAGAGCATTCATCATATTGCCCTTGCAGTCGTCGCAGAACCGGCCGGATTTGATCATCTTCCCGCAGTTTTCACAGGGGATACCGCTAATGGAATTTTCGGAAAAGGTCAGCCGCTCCTCACGGATCCACTGCTGGATCTGCTTGATCGGCACATCATTTTCTTCGGAAATCTCCTCGATGGAGGCATCCTTATGATCCCAGACATAATTCTTCACGTCAGAGAATTTCTTTTCCATTTCCTCCTGGCATGCCGGACAGATTATCGGTCCCTGCAGGTAGTTAAACAGCCTTTTGCAGTTTCGACAATTTCTTACTTCCATCTTTTTCATTCCCCCTTTTCTTTGCTCTATGCATCTTCACCGATGCATACGCTTAAAACACTGACACGTGCTTCCTCGCCGCAAGCCTTCTTCGTTTCCGTTTTCAGAAGCTCCGCCAGCGCGTCCACCGTACTCCCCGTCGTATAGATGTCATCTACCAACAGAAAACGGGCGGGCAGTCCGGTTTTCAAGAAACCGATAAGCGCATCCCGATTTACGGAAAAAGCTCCCTTCAGATTCGCCCGGCGTTCCTTTTCCGTCAAGCCTTTTAAGGGCTTCGTATTCCGGCTTCGAAAAACCAGTTCCGGGCAGCTCCTGATCCCGAGAAGCCTTTCAAGCTCCAGGGCCAGATCCTCCGCCTGGTTATAGCCCCTAAGGCCTTTTTTACCCCGGAACATGGGAACCGGCACGATCAAACGACATTTCTGGTATCGAAGCCAGTCGCTTCGAAGCCCGACAGCCATTCTCGCAAAAACCGAGGCGTATTCCCTGCGTTCAGAATATTTAAAACGATACATCATCCGCTTCATGTCTTCATTATAGACAAGAAGAGAGCGGCTGCTGTCATAGGAATGGGATTCCTTAACACATCGGGAACAGAATTCCTCATCCTCCATCAAAAGCTGTCTTCCGCATTTCATGCAGAAGGGATCCTTTACAACGGGAAGGCCTTTCAAGCACGCGGGGCAGAACCCGATATCCCTTCCTCCTCCCACCGGAAGCACCCGGTCACACCGGGGACACCTTCCGGGGTACAGGAAGGACAGCCCTTCCTCCAACAGGATCCGTAACAATTCTTTCGTTTTCGTAGGAGACTCCTGTCTACCCTGACTCTCTCAAAGCGAAAATGTATCGTTATTATAGCACCCTTTTTTAATTTAGGAAACCTTTAATCGAAATTTCTGTAATTCCTTTTCCGTGGAAACCTTTTCAATCTGCGCTCCGAGAGCAGAAAGCTTCTGGGGAAAGGCCTCATATCCCCGTTCAATGTAATGGATATCGTCCACCACCGTCACGCCGTCGGCCGCCAGACCGGCGATCACAAGGGCCGCTCCGGCCCGCAGATCAGGCGCGGAGACAATAGCTCCGGTATAGCACTCTACGCCGCTGATCACAGCGATATTGCTCTCAACCTTTATATTGGCGCCCATACGGGTCAGCTCGTCCACATATTTAAAGCGATTTTCAAATATGCTTTCCGTAACGGTACTCGTCCCCTCGGCCATGCCCAGGAGCACACTCATCTGGGGCTGCATATCTGTGGGGAAGCCCGGGTAGGGAAGCGTGGTAATCTGTGTGCGCTTCATTCTGCCCTTCATGGTCACGCGTACCGCGTCATCATATTCTCTGACCGTACAGCCGATATCTGCAAGCTTGGCGCTCGTGGCCTCCAGATGCTTCGGAATCACATTCTTTACCAGAACATCTCCCTGCGTGGCCGCAGCAGCAAACATAAAGGTTCCGGCCTCGATCTGGTCCGGGATCACAGCATATTCCGAGCCGTGGAGATTCTCAACTCCAACGATCCGGATCACATCCGTACCGGCTCCGCGGATCCTGGCGCCCATACTGGAAAGGAAGTTCGCCACGTCAACAACATGAGGTTCCTTGGCCGCATTCTCGATAATGGTCTTCCCCTCGGCCATAACAGCCGCCATCATGATATTAATGGTGGCACCCACCGATACCTTGTCCAGATAGATATGGGTACCGATGAGGCGGTCCGCCTTAGCCTTGATCAGGCCGTGTTCGATGGAAACCTCCGCGCCCAGAGCACGAAAGCCCTTGATATGCAGATCGATGGGACGGCTGCCGATATCGCAGCCTCCCGGCAGAGCTACCTCGGCCTGCTTGTATTTCCCGAGAAGAGCCCCCAGAAGATAATAGGAGGCGCGGATTTTTTTAATATACTCATAGTCCACCCGGTAATCCGTAATCAGCGAGCCGTTCAGACGGACGGTGTGCGGATCGATCCGGTCTACGATTCCGCCGATGCCGCGGATGGCCTCCAGAAGCACATTTACATCCCGGACGTTGGGAATATTTTCCACAATAACGGAATCGGATGCCTGAATGGCAGCCGCCAGAATCGCAAGAGCGGCATTTTTGGCTCCTCCGATCTCAACCTCCCCGTTCAGCGGGATCCTCCCCCTCATCACGTACTGTTCCATGAAAGTTTCCTCCAAATCCGAATAATTCCTCCGAGCGCCCATCAACCGGCCGTCTCGGCGGCTTCCGTCGTTTCATCGGAAACCATCTTATAATAGTTGTTAAAATTAATCTTGCCGATCACAGCATCATTCGGAGTCCATGACGCCGCTTCTTCATAGCCCGAAATCACTTCCTCCAGCTTCTCATCCTTTTTCTCCTCAGCCAGCTCTTCCTTCCGGCTGTCCGTCGCCTCCTGATCAAATTCCTTGTCGAGCCGGATCACATAATAGAAATCGTTTTCCGTCTTGATCAGATCAGACACCTCGCCCTCGGCCAGGGCATCCGCGGCTTCGATCACCTTCTCATCAAAGGATTCCTCGTCTTCTCCGTAGGAATAGGTCAGAACCGTCTGGTCATATTCATCGGCTACGCTGTCAAAATCAGCCTTTGCCGCTGTTGCGATCGTCGCCGCCAGAGCATCCAGAGCAACCTTATCGGCCTCTTCATCGTCTGTGGATTCCGCTTCCGGAAGCTCGATCCGATAATAGCTGAAGGTACGCTGCGCCGCTTCTTCATCGGTCACGGTCGTATCCGCCGTAGCCTTGATCGCATCGCCGGTCTTCTTTTCCACGAGCTCAAGCCGGAGGAATTCCCTGACAACCTCCTTCGACGCTCCCATTTTCTTTATCGCTTCGTCACTGTTTTCCGCAAAGAATTCCTCTACAGCCGCATCAATGGCCGAGAGCTCCTGGTCGCTTATGGTCACACCGTAATCAGCCATATGCTCATCCAGAAGGTATTCCCGCTTCACCTTCACCACAACCTCGTCGAGAACGTCATTCGCCATCGTAACGCCGTCGCCCTGGTCCTGGGTCCACATATCCGTTCCGTAGTAGGGCATATAATAGGCATCGTACATCACGGCCTCTGACTGGGCAGCAAAGTTCATAAGGCCGAGCGAGATCGCTCTTCCGTTCAGCGTAGCCGCCGTTTCATTCGGATTCAATCCGCCGCAGCCTCCTGCAAAGGTAAGCGCAGCCGCGGAAAGCACTGCCGCACAGGCGGCAAACTTATTCTTCTTCATAATACAGTTTCCTCCTAAGTTCCGGAAAAGCGCAAAAATCTCCAGCCTCTTCCGTAAACATCGAAAAATATTATAGTGCATTTGCCCCTTTCAGGCAAGTTTTTCATGTAAATGCGCCGAATCGCCCTTCCTGAAGGTTACTTTTCTCACTTCAATGTCAGTAACTTAAGCCCAAAACCTTCCTCGGAGTGTGAGCAAGAGTCGGGAGATGGCTTGCGGGACCGACGCCGATACATAATTTGGGTTAAGTTACTGTCATTGGGGGGTGAACAGTAACTCCTGAAGCAGGTAATACTCGGCTTTTTCAAAAAAATCCACCAGAAATGCCATGGTGTCCTTCTGCTTTTCCCTCGTATTTCTGGGCGAATACAAAAGATATGGCGTCTCTTCATCTCTCCGGAATGAAAGGGCTCCCTGATAATGCGTGAGCAGCGGAGGCAGACCCGCCGGATCGATCCCGGCCTGCTCGTAAAACACAAACCGGATCTCCTCACCCTTTTCCGTCACCTCCGTAAACCACAGGCTATGGGCTCTGGCACGCAGAACCGCCACATCGATCAGATTCAGCACGCCCTTCGGCGGCGAGCCGAAGCGGTCGATGAGCTCATCGGTCATCTCCATAGCCTCCTCCCGGGATTCGATTCCCGCGATGCGCTTATAAATATCCATCCGGTGAAGCTCGTTGGAGATATAGGAGGCAGGGATATAGGCATCCACTGAAAGATCCATGACCGTGTCAAAGGAAGGCTCCTCCTTTTCCCCCTTCTCCGTTTTCACCGCTTCATTCAGCAGCTTGCAGTACAGGTCGTAACCTACAGCCTCCATATGTCCGTGCTGCTCGGCTCCCAGAAGGTTCCCGGCTCCGCGGATCTCGAGATCCCGCATGGCGATCTTGAAGCCGCTCCCGAGATCAGTAAACTCCCTGATCGCCGCCAGCCTCTTTTCTGCCGCCTCGGGAAGGAGCTTGTCCTTCCGGAACATAAGGAAGGCATAGGCTGTCCGGCTGGATCTTCCGATCCGTCCCCGTAGCTGATAAAGCTGGGACAGGCCGAAGCGGTCTGCGTCATGGATGATCATGGTATTGACGTTGGCGATGTCGAGTCCCGTTTCGATAATGGTTGTGGTCACCAGTACCTCAATCTCACCGTTGATAAAGCGGTACATGATGTCCTCCAGCTCCGTTTCCTTCATCTGACCGTGTGCATAGGCGATCTCCGCCTCCGGAAGCAGGGCTCTGAGCTTATCCGTCAGCTCCCTTATCCCATTCACCCGGTTAAAAACATAATAAACCTGGCCGTTCCTGGAGATTTCCCGGGAAATGGCCTCCCGCACCATTTCCAGGCTGTATTCCATAACATAGGTCTGGATGGGTACACGATCCTGCGGCGGCTCGTTCAAAACGGACATATCCCGGATTCCGATCAGGCTCATATGCAGGGTCCGGGGAATCGGGGTAGCCGTCAGCGTCAGAACGTCCACATCCTTCTTCATCTGCTTGATCTTTTCCTTATGCGTCACGCCGAAGCGCTGCTCCTCATCCACAATCAGAAGCCCCAGATCATGAAAAACCACATCCTTCGACAACAGTCGATGGGTTCCGATCAGAATATCCACCTGTCCCTTTTTCAGATCCGTCAGGGTCTTTTTCTGTTCACTCGCCGTCCGAAAGCGCGACAGCAGGTCGATCCGAACCGGATACTCCTTCATACGCTGGGAAAAGGTGTTGTAATGCTGCTGGCCCAGGATCGTGGTCGGAACGAGAAGCGCCACCTGCTTTCCCTCCTGCACCGCCTTAAAGGCAGCCCTGAGCGCCACCTCGGTCTTCCCGTAGCCCACATCTCCGCAGATCAGGCGGTCCATGATGTGTTCGCTTTCCATGTCCCGTTTGGTATCCTCGATCGCCGTCTTCTGATCCTCGGTCTCCTCATAGGGGAACAGCTCCTCGAATTCCCTCTGCCAGACCGTATCCTCCCGAAAGGCATGGCCCTTTCTGGACTGTCGGATGCTGTAGAGCTCCACCAGCTCCTTCGCGATGATCCGGACCGCGCTTTTCACGCGCTCCTTTGTCCGGCTCCATTCCTTCCCGCCGAGCCTGTTCAGCCTGGGAACCGCCTTCGCGTCCTTCCCGGCGTATTTCTGGATCAGGTTCATCTGGGTTGCGGGAATATAGAGGTTCCCGTGGTCCGCGTACTCGATCTTGATGTAATCCCGCATCGTCTTTTCCATCTCGACCTTTTCGATACCGCGAAAGATCCCGAGACCGTGCCGCTCATGAATCACATAATCCCCCACGGACAGCTCGGTAAAATCAGCAATCTTCTCGCCTTCGTAGCGGGGCGTTTTTCGTTTTTTCTTTCTCGTCGCTCCGGTGAAATCATTCCAGGAGATCACCACAAAGCCGAGAAGCGGGTATTCAAAGCTTTTTGCAATGTTTCCGCAGAGTACAGCCACCTCACCCGGGAGAAGAGACCGGTCCGTATCCTCCGTATAATAGCTCGTAATCTCATGCTCTGCCAGGTCCTCCGGGAGGCGAAGCGCATGCGTTCTGGATGCGGAAAGGAGAATAATCCGGTAGCCCTCTTTGCGGTAGCGCTTTAAGTCTGTGACCAGGAGCTCAAAGCTGTTGTGGTAGGAGGAAACGGAGCGGATCGACAGATCCCCGATCCATTCTCCCTCCAGCTCCTTCGATCTCTTTTCCAAAGCGCTGAGCCCGATGCAGGGGTATTTTCCGAGCTCATACAGAAGCTTCTCATAGGGAATCAGCTCCGGCAGCTCCTCCGCCGAGACCTCCCCCGATTCCAGCCTCATTTTCATGCTCTCCGAAAACTCCAGCTCTACTGCCCTTCCATGCTCAAAGGTCCGGTCCGGCTCGTCCAGAAAAAGCAGAGAGCCTTCCGGCAGAAACCAGGACAGAAGCGAAGTCCCTTCCTCGTCTGTTTTTGCGGATTCCGACGGAAAGATCGACACCTCCGGCAGATTCTCCACGGAACGCTGGGATAGAAGGTCAAAGGTCCGAACGGAATCGATGGTATCATCAAAAAACTCAAGTCGGACCGGGTCCTCGGCCGTCAGGGGGAAGATGTCCAAAATCCCGCCCCGCAGGGCAAAATCCCCGGGCGCAGACACCTCCTCCGAGCGATAGTAGCCCATTTTTACCAGGTTCTCTGCCAGCGCGGACAGATCCGCCTCCTCGCCCTCCTTCAGAACCAGGACCTCCCCGAGAAGACTGTCCCGGCCCGGGATCTTCCCGAACAGGGCCGAAAAGGTCGTTATGATGCAGACCTCCTTCTTCTCCGAAAGGGCCCGCAGAGAATGAATCCGCTTTTCTCCTTCGAGATTTCCCTGCAGCGCAGCCTGATAAAAAAGCAGATCCCTGGCCGGGTAGAGAAAGCATTCCTCCTCGAAAAAGCACAGATCCTCATATAGCTCCCTGGCCTTTCGCTCGGAAAAGGTCAGAACCAGTCTGTGCTTTCCCCTTCCGACCCCGTGGATCAGATGTCCTTTCGCGGCATCGATGGCTCCCGACACTTGATAAAAGCCCTTCGGGTCCTTCCCGGAGAGCTTTTTTTCAAGGTCTTCTATTTCTTTACATTCTTTCAGAGGATCACAAAATATTCTCATAGCCTGTATTTAATGCTTCTGTTTTTCATTAAACCGGTTCATCGCCCGGTCGATGTCACCCTGCAGGATCATGGGAAGCGCTTCCTCGGCTCTTTCCATGGCCTCCTCCAGTTGTTTCCGTTCCTGAAGAGAAAATCTGCCAAGCACGTAATTCGCCAGATCCATACCCTCCGGCGCCTCTCCGACTCCGAATTTTATCCGGGTAAAGCCCTCTGTATGGCATTTGGCAATGATGTCCTTCAATCCGTTATGGCCGCCGGCGCTCCCCTTTTTCCGGATTCGAAGGGTTCCGGGAGGCAGACTCACATCATCGCACAGGACGATGAGCTCCGTTTCCGGATCCGCCCGATAAAACTCCATCACAGCCGAAACCGCATTCCCGCTGGCGTTCATAAAGGTCAGAGGCTTCACAAGGGCAACCTTCTGGCCGTCAATGGTACAAACTCCCACGAGGGCCTTTTTCTTGTTGTCCTTCAGCTTCACGCTGTATTTTTTCATCAGCCGATCGATCATCATGAAGCCCACGTTATGCCGGGTTTTTGCATATCTGAGGCCCGGATTTCCAAGCCCGACTACTACGATCATTTCTTACCCTCACTGTATCGCCCGTCAAACTATAGTAAGCGGGATCCGTCCTTTCGCTTACTATTCTGCTCCGCAGGGATGGGCCCGGGGTCCGGGCAGCCGCCCCTGCGGCAGATTCTACGTCTAATGTATCAAAGCTTTCCGGATTTATAGGAAGCAACAAACCGACGAATTCTGTCATAGGGATCCAGAAGATCACTTATGGAGGAATCATGATTCAGCGTATCGATAATATAGGCAATATATTTACTCATATCGCAGGAAATATACCAGGGTCTTCCAAGAAGCTCCGGCGTCTGGTAGGTCAGGTTCGTAGTCACGACCTTGTAGATCGTCCCGTCCGCCACAGCCTTGTCGAAGGAGGCAAGGCCGCTGGTAAACAGGCCGAAGGTGGCAACGGCAAAGATCCTCCCGGCCTTACGCTTTTTCAGCTCATAGGCCACATCGATCATGCTTTCTCCGGAGCTGATCATGTCATCAATGATCAGGATATCCTTCCCTTCCAGGTCGGCACCCAGAAATTCATGCGCAACGATGGGATTCCGGCCGTCCACGATCCGGCTGTAATCTCTTCTCTTATAGAACATTCCCATATCCAGCCCAAGGACATTCGCCAGGTAAACCGCCCGGTTCGTCCCGCCTTCATCTGGGCTTACGATCATCATATGCTTCGGGTCAAAGGTAAGATCCCGCACCGCCTTGCAGATTCCCTTGATAAACTGGTAGGCCGGCTGTACGGTCTCAAAGCCGTGGAGCGGAATCGAGCTCTGCACCCGCGGGTCGTGGGCATCGAAGGTAATAATGTTGTCCACCCCCATCGCCACGAGCTCCTGCAGCGCAAGCGGACAGTCCAGAGACTCTCTGGAGGAGCGCCTGTGCTGTCTTCCCTCATAAAGGAAGGGCATGATCACATTAATTCTTCTCGCTCTTCCGCCGGCAGCAGCAATAATACGCTTTAAATCCTGGTAATGGTCATCCGGAGACATATGGTTTTTGCGTCCGCACAGCGAATACTCAAGACTGTAATTCGTCACATCCACCATCAGAAACAGGTCGTACCCCCGGACGGACCGATGGATCACGCCCTTGGCTTCTCCGCTCCCGAAGCGGGGATTGGAGGCTTCGATAATATAAGAATCTCTTACATATCCCCGGAAGGCGATGTCGTCCTCATGCTCATGATCCCGTTCCTCTCTCCACCGGACCAGAAAGCGGTCTACCTTCACAGCAAGCTCTTTGCAGCTTTCCAGAGGGACCAGCCCCAGCGCTCCCACCGGTATGGTTTCCAGGTTTCTCTTGTCGTCTTTTTGCATCGGGGCTTCCTCCTAATCCTCTGCGTACATCTGCTTTTTGAATCTTATATCATCTCCGACCAGACGGATAAAAGTATAGTAATTCAGTCTGGAAAAAACACGCATCGAATACAGCTCCGGTAATTGCCTGAGCTGCAGATTTGTAGAAATAATGGTCGGCTTCTCCCGCAGGAGCCGTTCGTTCAGGCAAGCGGTAAGCTGGGATACCGTAAAGGAATTTATGAGCTCCGTTCCGAGATCATCGATGATCAGAAGAGAAGCCTCATAGATATTTCCGCGGTTTTCCGGGTCGTATCCGTTTACCCCCGCGCCATCCTCTCCATAGCTGTTTTTTCTGAACACATCCTTCTCAAATATATCAAAAAGGCGGGGGGCTGTAAAGTAAATCACGGAATGGCCCCGATCCAGAAGCTCCTTTGCAATACAGTTGGACAGAAAGGTTTTTCCGACCCCGGTATCCCCGTAAAACAGCAGATTTTTAAACTCCCGGCCGAAGCTCTCCACAAACTCCCGGCAGGTATTTTCCGCCGCCTTTGCCACCTCTCTCGGAATCAGGCCCTGATCATTGATGGGCTCTTCGGAGTAGTAATCCAGACGAAAGGCGGAAAAGTTCTCCTTTTCAAGAACACGCTTCAGATTCGACTGACGATAGATCAGGTCAATTTCTGCCTGTTTGAAGCAATGACATTTTTTTCCGTCTACGATCCCGGTGTCCTTACAGTCCGGGCAAAACCAGGAAGGCGTAAAGTCCTCGTCCTTTACCCCTTCCTTTTCCAGGATCGCCTCCTTTTCCTTATGCAGGAGGTCCTGCCTGGCCGGATCCCAGGGCTTCTTTTCCTCATAAAGAAGCTGCTCTGCTCTGGACAGGGAAAGTTCCCCCAGCTCTTCATCGATCTCCGCCAGTCTCGGGTATTTTTTATAGATCTCGGCACGCCGTTCTTCGGCCGCTCTTCTGTCAATATTCCGTCTGGCATCGTATTCCCGCATGATCGCGTCATATTGGGCATTGGTCAGAGGCATTTATTTTCCCACCTTCTTCAATAGCTGCTTCTCATACTGTTCCTCAAGCCGGGCATAATCATAGGTATGCTGGGAATGGATATTATAGCCTCTCCGGGGGGATTGCGCCGCCGGCTCCTCCGCCCTGGCACCACGTCTGGAACGTTCCTGATGCTCCTGGTCAAGCCGCCGGATCTCCTCCAGATTCATGGCGTCCTTCTGTTTCCACCGGGACAAAATCCCGTCCGCATACTCAAAGCCGGGGCGGGAGATCGCAGCTATGGTCCGCCGGCAGGCTTCGAGAATAATCTCATCCGAAAATCCGTATTCCTTCTTCCATTTTTCGACATAAGCCAGCTCCGACTCCGCCAGAGAGCGGCCTGTAATGCCGAAGGCCTTCATCACCCGGTTATAGAGGCGGCTGTGAGCCTGGGCCTCGGCGCGGGCCTCCTCCACGCTCTCGATCCCCCTCTCCTTCCAGGCGAGGGCGACCTTATCCATATAGCGAATGTTTTTATGGCCGTTCTCCGCGCAATACTCGATCAGATACTCTATCAGGTCCAGCGAAAGCGCCAAGCCATCGTACCAGTAAAGGATCGTATTCAGATCCGTTCTGGAGAGAGTCCTCCCGAACAGGCTTTCCGCAACAAACACCAGCTCCCGGAAGGCCTCCTCTCTTCCGAATCGCGTTATATCGTCCTTTGTATAGTAGGGACGCTCCTCGCGATCCTCTGCTTCCGGAAGCAGGGCCTTGTCCCTGTCCCGTTTCAGCGTCACATTATCCGCCTTCTTCTTTCTCCGGGCAGGAGCCTCCGTATCCACCAACGTAATGCCGATAATCCGTTCCTCTTCATCCAGATCAAGGCGCAGAAGCTTAACCTTCTCCCAATACAGAAGGGCTCTTCTCACATCCTTCTCCGTATGATCGAATTTATCCGCCATCCGCGTGATCGAAACCGTTTCCTCCCTGGAGCTCATGCAGCGCAGGAGGTACAGATAGATCTTCACGTACTCCCCGTTCGCATCCCCCATATATTCATCAATAAATACATTCGGCACCTTCGTTTCCGCTTCGGCCGAATCACTCCCCAAACGAATCCCCATCGCTCTCTGCTACTCTCTCATCCTCTCAAGAACTTCCCCTTCTCTTTACGGGCGAGAAGAAGTATAACACACTTTTTCCCTCCCGAAAAGCCCGAAAAAACGCCCATTCCGGCTCATGGGCCGCCTGTGGATTCTGTTGATAACGTGGATAAATTCCGGGCGAAAAATCCTCCCTTTCAAAAAAACCCCGATCCTGTTCAAAAAAACCGAAAAGTTTAGTTTTCCTTTTGCATAAAAAAAATCCACATCCTTTTTCGGCCAACGCCAAATTAAATGTGGATTTTGTGGATAACTCATTCTTTTCCGAGCAGGTTTTCGCCCACTTTGTAGATATCTCCGGCCCCCATAGTTATCAACAGGTCATTGTTCATACATTTTTTTAACAAAAATTTTTCGATCTCATCAAACGAAGGGAAATAGTAGCTCTCGGTTCCCCGCTCCTTAAGCATAGCCAGAAGATCCTTCGCATGGATCCCGAAGGTATTCTTTTCTCTGGCCGCATAGATATCCGACAACACCACCAGATCCGCTTCGGAGAGAACCCGCGCGAAGTCGGCGAGGAAGGCCTTCGTTCTGGAATACGTATGAGGCTGGAAGGCAACGATCAGTCGGTTGTGCGGAATCCTCTTTGCCGCCTCCAGCGTCGCCGCGATCTCCGTGGGGTGATGTGCGTAATCGTCTACAATCGTAACCCCGCAGGTCTTTCCCTTGAGCTGAAACCTGCGGTCTGCCCCGCCGAAGGAGGCAAGCCCTTCCTTAATAAAGGGAAGCGGCACCGAAAGCTCCTCCGAAAGAGCGATCACCGCCAGGGCATTGCTCACGTTATGTACCCCCGGTACTCCGAGCGAAAATTCGCCCATGTCCTGTTTCTTCCTATATACATGGAAGGAAGCCCTGCCTGCTTCATCGAACCGGATGTCTCCTGCGCGGTAGTCCGACTCCTCCTCAATCCCGTAGCTGATCACACGCGCCGGTATGCCGCGGACGATCTCCTCATAGGAGGGAATCCCGGCATTGATGATCACGGCACCGTCCGCATTCGTATTCCCGGCGAAGCGGTGGAAGGAGTTCCGGACATCCGCCAGGTCCTTGAAGAAATCCAGGTGCTCCGCTTCAACGTTTGTAATAATGGTATATTTCGGGAAAAAGGAAAGAAAGCTGTTGGTATACTCACAGGCCTCCGCCACAAAGCGTGAGGACCGGCCCACCCGGATATTTCCGCCGATCGTCGAAAGCATTCCTCCCACCGTCACCGTCGGATCCATATCCCCCGCCAGCAGCACCTCCGTGATCATGGAGGTGGTAGTGGTTTTTCCGTGCGTACCGGCCACGGCAATGGAGTCCTCATAGTGAGACATGATCTGGCCCAGAAGCTCCGCCCGGCTCAGGATGGGAAGGCCCAGCTCCTTCGCATGAATGAATTCGGGATTATCCTCTCGAATCGCCGCTGTGTAGACACAGAGTTCCGTGTCTTCGGGTATGTTTTCGCCCGCCTGCGGAACAAATACCTTTGCTCCCTTGTCCCTGAGGCTCTGAAGAATCTCGGATTCGGATCTGTCTGAGCCGCTGACACGGAACCCCTCCTTAAGAAGAATCTCTGCGAGTCCGCTCATACTGATACCGCCGATCCCGATAAAATGAACGGCCATTGGCCGATGAAAATCAATTTGCATGGATGTCCCCGATCCCTTCTGTTTATATTTGGAAAACGCGATTCCTGCGTTCCTGTCTCTGATTCTTCTTTATATTATATGCAATACATAGGGGAAACGCAAATCCATGAGACTAAAATCACATTTCTTTTTTTGTGCAATATGTTAAAATTATCCGAGGGGTTCTCAAAAGAATTTCGACAAACTGTTGTACAAATCAAAGCCTCCATGCTATAATGAGGCAAAGCGCATCTGCTTTTTAAGATTAGAGGATCAAGGAGATTACGATGGGCAAAAAAGAAATGATTGCCATGCTTCTGGCGGGCGGTCAGGGCAGCCGGCTTGGCGTTCTGACAGAAGATGTGGCAAAACCAGCGGTTTCTTTTGGCGGAAAATATCGTATCATCGATTTTCCCCTCAGTAACTGCATCAATTCTGGCGTGGATACGGTCGGTGTTCTTACCCAGTATCAGCCACTCCGGCTAAACTCCCATATCGGCATCGGTATGCCCTGGGACCTGGACCGCAACAACGGCGGCGTGATGGTGCTCCCTCCCTATGAGAGTATCGAAAATACGGACTGGTATACCGGTACCGCCAACGCGATCTACCAAAACATCCGTTACATCGAAAATTATGATCCGGATTATGTCCTGATCCTTTCCGGGGATCATATCTATAAGATGGATTATGAGTCCATGCTGGATTTCCACAAGGACAACAAATCGGACGTGACCATTGCCGTCATGCCTGTCCCCATGGAAGAGGCGAGCCGCTTCGGGATCATGATCGCCGATTCCGAGCATCGGATCAACGAATTCGAGGAAAAACCGGAGAAGCCCAGGAGCAACCTTGCCTCCATGGGTATCTACATCTTCTCCTGGCCGGTATTGAAGGATGCTCTTCTCTCCCTGAAGAATCAGTCCGGACTGGATTTCGGAAAACACATCATTCCCTATTGCCATGATAAGGGAATGAGGCTCTTCGCCTATGAGTTTACCGGATATTGGAAGGATGTAGGAACTCTTTCCTCTTATTGGGAAGCGAACATGGAGCTGGTGGACCTGATTCCGGAATTTAATCTTTACGAGGAATACTGGAAGGTCTATACTCAAAGCGATAATATCGAGCCCCAGTATCTCTCCGCAGATGCAGTTGTGGAACGGAGTATTATCGGCGAAGGGACGGAGGTATACGGCGAGGTTCACCATTCGGTGATCGGTACCGGCGTAACCATCGGGAAGGGAACCGTGGTCCGTGACTCCATTATCATGAAGGATACCTGCCTGGGAGATAACGTAGACGTCAGTCATGCCATCATCGCAGAATGCTGCAAGATCGGCGATAATGTCAAGATCGGTGTCGGAGAGTTTGCTCCCAGCAAGCTGAATGAGAAGATCTACAACGCGGATCTGGCCGTGATCGGCGAACGTTCCGTTATTCCGAGTAATGTCAGCATCGGGAAAAACACAGCAATCTCCGGCGTTACGGAACCTTCCGACTATGAGGATGGGCTGCTGCCCAGCGGAGACTATATTATGAAGGAAGGAGAAGACGCATGAAAGCATTAGGAATTATTCTGGCAGGCGGAAACAACAGCAAGATGCAGGAGCTTTCAGCGAGTCGGGCCATTGCCGCCATGCCTGTCGGAGGCAACTTTCGATGCATCGACTTTGCTCTCAGCAATATGAGCAATTCCCATGTAAAGAAGGTTGCCGTACTTACCCAATATAATTCCCGCTCCTTAAACGAGCATCTGAACTCGTCCAAGTGGTGGGATTTCGGTCGAAAGCAGGGAGGGCTCTTCCTTCTGACGCCGACAGTTACCGAAGACAATAGCTGGTGGTACCGGGGAACTGCAGATGCCATGTTCCAGAATCTGATCTGGCTGAAGCGGAGTCATGAGCCCTACGTTATCATCACAGGCGGAGACTGCATCTACAAGCTGGATTACAACCGGCTTCTGGATTTCCACATCGCCAAGAAAGCGGATATTACCGTTGTCTGCAAGGATGTGGATCCCCATGCGGATATCAGCCGTTTCGGTGTTGTCCGCATGAACGAGGACGCGCGAATTACCGATTTTGAAGAAAAGCCTATGGTTGCCCAATCCAATACCATCTCGGCCGGCGTTTACGTCATCCGCCGCCGCCAGCTTATCGAAATGCTGGAAAGATGTGCAGAGGAAGGCAGAAATGATTTCGTGACCGATATCTTGATCCGTTACAAGAACATGAAGCGGATCTACGGCTACAAGATTGAAGAATACTGGGCCAACATTTCCACTGTGGAATCCTACTACAAAGCGAACATGGATTTCCTGGACAGAGATGTACGGACCTATTTCTTCAAAAAAGAGCCGAAGATCTATTCCCGAATCGACGATCTGGCTCCCGCCAAGTACAACGACGGCTCAGATGTACATAACAGCCTCGTAGCCAGCGGCTGTATCGTAAACGGGAAGGTCGAGAATTCGCTTCTCTTCAAAAAGGTCTTCGTCGGGAAAAATTGTGTTATAAAGAATTCCATCATCTTAAACGATGTGTACATCGGGGATAATACACATATTGAAAACTGCATCGTTGAGAGTCGAGGCACCCTGAAGGCGAATACGTACTACAGTGGGGGCGATGGTATCAAGATTGTAGTTGAAAAAAATGAAAGGTATGTGTTATAAACGCCCTTTCGCTTAAGATTTATGGAGGTTTTAGCTATGCAGATTACAGATGTACGTGTAAGAAAAGTCGAAAAAGAAGGGAAAATGAAGGCAGTTGTCTCCATCACGATCGACGACGAGTTTGTGGTACATGACATCAAGGTTATTGAGGGAGATAGGGGACTGTTCATCGCCATGCCGAGTCGTAAGGCTTCCGATGGCGAATATCGGGACATTGCCCATCCCATCAATTCTGACACCCGCCAAAAGATTCAGCAGCTTATTCTGAAAAAGTACGAGGAAGCAGAAAGCGCATCCTTTGGTGAAGACGAATAAAACTACATAGCAGAACAGCCGCCGAAAACCGGCGGCTGTTTTTATGTGACTGTATCCTTCTCCACCATTCTGGTGACCACGATAAATCTGGACTCCTCTCCCTCATAAGCGCAGGTGGACAAAAGCACAAGCCTGCCCTCCTCCGGGAACCGGTCCTTCAGATCATACAGCTCATCCCAGGCATCCGTGATAAAGGAATCCACTACCTCCAGGCTGTATTGGCCATTCGGAAGGTACAGCAAAAATTTCGGATGCTTCTCCAGATATTTCGGATCCCGGAAGGACAAAAGCTCTCCGAACATCGAGCCGTCCTTCATATTATGCCCGTAGATGATCGTCATGCGGTCGCTGAAGTCCGCCGCATTGCGGTAATCCATAAACAGCGTGCCGGACGCATTCTGTTCTCCGTCCAGAAGGCAGCTCAGATACTTCTCGTTATCCCGTCCCTGGACCACCACCTCGGAAAGCTCGGCTCCCGGCAGTACCAGCCAGGCCCGCACATCTTCATTGATGCTCTTCAGCGCATCAAATTCAATCCCCATCGGAGCCTCGGTCTCTTCTTCTTCATAATCCAGGAGCTCGGCTAACAGCGTCGGGCGTTCCTCCTGTTTTTCTGTCTCCGCGTCCTCCGGATAAGGGATCTCCGCCGCGGACAGAAGCTCCGCCCGGTAACGGCTGGCGCTTTTCAGCCCCTTATGGTAATCCATGAGCTTCCATACGAAAACCAGGATCAGGACGCAGATCGCTAAATAGGAGAGCAAAAATATTTTACTGTGCTTCTGGCGGCGCTTCCAGCGCTCGCTTCTACGCTTTTGCGTATGTTTTTCTGGCTGCATTGCTGAAAAAGAGATGCTTGTAAATGTTGAGAAGGAACACATAGCTCACGACTGCAAAGACCATGAGACCGCGCAGCTTCCTGTGTCTGTTACCGACGCCGCAGATCCGCCGGACCACGCCGTCTTTATGCTCGACGGTCGGATACGGGAACAAGCCGAAGTTTCTTCCGAGGAGCGTCAGGAAGAGAAGCATGGTAAGCAAAAGAAAGGTTGCCATACCCCAAAGAGGTACGTTACTGGTGTCCGCCGTCCTTGGAGCCTTTGGTGCACCCTCGTGCTTCCCATCGGCACCTGAGGCCTCGACCTCAGTAATAGCTGTTTGAATGCCTTCCGTTTCCGTTGCCACAGGCGCTGCCCAGATATAGTCCACGCTCAAAAACACGAGCATGACGATCAGTAATGCTGCCAGGATCGCCCCTGTCTTCCAAAACTCTTTTTTATCGGTAAAACCCCCGAATTTCTTCATCTTCCCGCCTCCACCCATGGTTTTTGTGGCCTGCAGATTGCCGTACACAAAATATAGTAGCATATAACTTTTTTTAAAATCCAGCGGAATTTCGTACTTTTCCAAGAAAATTATTCTACAATTTAAATAAGCACATATTTCCATCCACTGTTGTCCCTCCGTCAGGGTTTAGCCCGCTGTCTCTTCTTGTCGGCATAAAGGGAATATGCTAAAGTAGAAGTCAGAAAAGGACCCTCGCCGCTTCGCTTGTGAAGTTACTGTTCACACTTGGCGGTGCCGCAGTTTTTGACGCCGGCCGTTGCCGCAAGGGGTGTGAGTACTAACCCTTGAACCGGCAAAACGGTTATAGTACAATTTGAAAAGAAGAAGGAGAATAACTCATGTGGACGAAAAAGAGAAAACAGATGGTTGCCCTGATCCTGATCATCGCGCTTGTGGTCGGAATCGTGGCGCCGGTCATTATATCCATGGTTTTGAAATAACGGGAAGAGTAAAGGAGGACAGAGTATGAGAATTACGATTACCGGAAGAAATCTGGATCTTACGGACGGCCTGAAGGAGGCGGTGGAGGATAAGCTTTCAAAGCTGGACAAATACTTCACAAAAGAAACCGAGGCCCATGTAACCCTGTCTGTGGAGAAGGAGCGGCAGAAGATCGAGGTAACAATCCCCGTTAAGGGAAATATCATCCGTTCCGAGCAGGTCAGCAACGATATGTACGTTTCCATCGATCTGGTGGAGGAGGTCATTGAACGGCAGCTTAAAAAATACCGCAAAAAGCTGATCGAAAAGCATCAGAACGATTCCTTCTTCCGTCAGGAGTTTATCGAAAAGGATGCCGAGGATACGGAAGAGATCGAGATCAAGCGCATGAAGAAATTCGATGTAAAGCCCATGTATCCCGAGGATGCCTGTGTCCAGATGGAGCTTCTGGGGCATAATTTCTTTGTATTCCGCAATGCGGAGACCGATGAGGTGAATGTGGTCTATAAGAGAAAGGGCAACTCCTACGGCCTCATCGAGCCGGAGTATTGATATGAAGCCTATGGATATCGTAGTGCTGTCAGGCGGGCTCTCTCCGGAGCGGGACGTGTCCTTTGTGACCGGACGAGAGGTGACAAAGGCCTTGAGAGAGCGAGGCCATCGGGTTTTGATGATCGACCTGTTTCTCGGCTTCGGGAAGGAAGGGGATCCGATGGATTCGGTCTTTGAACATACCGAAGAGCTCTCCTTCCAGGCTCCACCGATACCGGAGATCGCTCCGGATCTTGAGGCGGTAAGGGCCTCGCGGGAGGATTCCTCGCCATCGCTGATCGGTCCGAACGTCATTTCCGTCTGCCGAAAGGCAGACATGGTCTTTATGGCGCTCCACGGCGCCAGCGGTGAAGACGGCAGAGTTCAGGCAGCCTTTGATCTGTATGGGGTGAAATATACCGGAAGCGGCTATCTGTCCAGTGCCATTTCCATGGACAAGGGAGTCGCGAAGTCGTTTCTGATCCATGCCGGAGTACCGGTGCCGGAGGGCATCGTAATCCGTAAATATGAAAATGCCCGTGAGCGGATCGAACGGGAGATGCAGCTTCCCTATATTGTAAAGCCGCTGTGCGGCGGAAGCTCCATCGGTGTCTCCATTGTAAGGAAGCCTGAGGAGCTGGAGCCGGCCCTTATTGAGGCAAGGCGCTGGGAAAAGGAATTCATCGTGGAACGCTTTATCGAAGCGCGGGAGTTCTCGGTCTGTGTCCTGAAGGGCGAGGCGCTCCCGGTGATCGAGATCGCTCCGTTAACAGGCTTTTACGACTACAAAAACAAATACAAAGCCGGCTCTACGGTGGAAACCTGTCCGGCAGAGCTTTCCGAAGAAAAGACGAAGGAAATGCAGAAATATGCCTGTATGGCGGCGGAAGCCCTCGGTCTTTCCACCTATGCGCGAATGGATTTCCTGATGGATCGCAAGGAGCATATTTACTGTCTGGAGGCCAATACCCTTCCCGGGATGACGCCCACCAGCCTGATTCCTCAGGAAGCGCAGGCCGTGGGAATCTCCTTCCCCGAGCTCTGCGAAAAGCTGATCGAAATCTCTATGGAGGAAAAATGAAGAAGCTGACTTTGGAAGAAATTTCGGAAGCGTGCCGCGGCACGCTTCTGTCTGTGCAGGGACAGTTGGCGCGAAGGGTCTCCGGCGTTGTTATCGATAACCGGAAGCTTTCTCCGGGTGACCTGTTTTTTGCTTTATCCGGAGAGCGGACCGACGGCCATCGATATGTAGAGCAGGCCCTTGCCGACGGTGCCGCGGCCTGCGTTGTGGAGAGGCTCCCGCAGCGGATTACCGGGCCTCTGATCCTGGTTCGTTCCACAAGAGAAGCGCTGATGAATCTGGCAGCGTATTACCGGGGTCTGCTGAACGTTAAGGTCGTCGGTATTACCGGCAGCGTCGGCAAAACCAGTACCAAGGAAACCGTGGCGGCTGTACTCTCGGAAAAATACAGGGTTTTGAAAACGGACGGTAATTTCAATAACGAAATCGGCCTTCCTCTGACCATTTTCCGGCTGGAGGAGGACGACGAAATTGCCGTGCTTGAAATGGGAATCTCCGATTTCGGCGAAATGAGCCGGCTTTCCGCTGTAGCAAGGCCCGATGTCGGCGTGATTACGAACATCGGGGTCTGCCACCTGGAAAATCTGAAAACCCGGGACGGAATCCTGAAGGCCAAGACCGAAATGTTTGATAATCTTACAGAAAACGGCATAGCGGTCCTGAACGGAGGAGATGACAAGCTCCGGACGGTTCGGTCGGTAAACGGCAAAGCGCCTCTGCTTTTCGGACTGAAGGAGGAGGAAAACGGGGAGAGCTTTCTGGCCAGCGCCTCGGACGTAACACCCCGTGGGTTGAAGGAATTAAGCTTTACTCTGCATCTCCCCGGCGTGGAGGTACGGAATGTGACCCTCTCGGCCATCGGCAGGCACAATGTCTATAATGCCTTATGTGCTGCGGCAGTCGGGACAGCCCTGTCCATGACGCCGGACGAGATCGCTCTGGGACTCGGGAAATACCGTACCATCGCCGGCCGGTCCAATATCATCGAAACGGAAGACCTTACGATCATCGATGACTGCTACAATGCGAATCCCGTTTCCATGAAGGAGGCCTTCCATGTCCTGGAGCTGGCCGAGGGCAGGAAAATAGCGGTTCTGGGGGATATGGGAGAGCTGGGCGACGAAGAGAAGGAGCTGCATCGGGAGGTGGGTTCCTGCTTTCTCGAAACCGCCATCGATACAGCCTTTGTGGTGGGTGACCTCATGCAATACTTTGCCGAAGAGGTAAAAAAGGATCCCGGAAAAAAAGTTTTCTGGTTCGAAAACCGTGAAGCCATGACCGAAGCATTGACCGCCTATCTTCAAAAGGGAGATACTGTTCTGGTCAAGGCCTCCCATTTCATGGATTTCCCCAAGGTGGTAGAGGAGCTGAAAAACCTATGATCTATACCATTATCTCGATCCTGTATCTGCTTTTATTCGCCATATTGAGCCTTATTATGTACCCCTTGTGCTGGATCGTCCGAAAATGTAATCAAAAGCGGGGGGACTATATGGCGCTTCATTATGTGCAGTGGGGCCTTCGCAGTGTGCGGCACACCACGGGGCTGAAGCTTTCCGTACACGGGCTGTCCAACATACCAAAGGATAAAGCGGTTCTTTTCGTGGGAAACCACCGCAGCATCTTTGATACGGTGGTCTCCTATGGGCTGCTTCCGCGCCTGACCGGCTATATCGGGAAGGAGGAGCTGTCCCATATTCCGGTGGTTTCTCCCTGGATGAGAAAGCTTTACTGCCTCTTTCTTCCCCGGGACGACCTGAAAAAAAGTCTTGAGATCATTCTGACCGCTGCGGACCAACTGAAAAACGGTATTTCCATGACGATCTTTCCAGAGGGAACCAGGAACAAGACCGAGGACTATCTGCTTCCCTTTAAGGCCGGAGCCTTTAAGCCGGCCGAAAGAGCAAGGGTTCCGGTTGTTCCGATGGTCTTTTCCTATGACGGGCCCGTTCTGGAGCAGAGCTTTCCCCATCTGAAGAAGGTGCGGGTCGTCTTTTCCGTGGGTGAGCCGGTCGAAACCGCTTCCTACACGAGGGACGACTGGAAGGCCCTTCCGGAGACCTTATCCGAGCGTATGGAGGCCCTTTTAAGGGAACAGAGGAAGGAATTGTTCGGAAAGGAATGACCCCACATCTTGTGTTTTAGTAAATTTATAGTCTAAAATCTAGTTGTTTTTCTTGACATTTCTCCCCTCTCTGTGCTATATTCGAAAAGGTTTTGAAAATCCTAAGCACAAAGAGGAGGAGTAAACGTCCATGGAACAGAAAGAGATCGATAAGATTCGTTCATCCATTCTTCAGCAGTGCGGAAGCAAGGTGATGATTCAGTTGGATCGGGGAAGAAACAAGATCGATATCCAGTCCGGTGTGATCCAGAACGCCTACCCAAGTGTCTTTACAATTCTTGTGGATGATAAAAACGAAAACAATCCTCCCCAGCTTCTGTCCTTCAGTTATACGGATGTGGTAACGAAAGATATCCGTATGAAACTTCTGATGGATGACCGGCGGAGAAAGCTGGAGGTATAAGAGAAAAAAAAGAGCTGCAGTCGCAGCTCTTTATTATTTCAGAACATCCCGTATCTTTTCATAAATAAATTCAGCAATCCTTGTATTTCCGTAATCGTTCGGATGGACTCCGTCGGAGTACCATTCCGGGTGGTCCTCGGTCAGCTCCTGAAGATTGATCAGGCCGACGCGCGCCTGCCTGGCCGCCTTTCTAATAATGGGCGCAACCTCTTCGGTAAGGATCCTTTCAGAGATGTCGTACGGCGGCACCTCCTGCCCTCTTCCGGGATAAGCGTGGGGCGGAATCATCAGCCAGATATGCGTTACCGTTTTGATTTTCTTGATGACCTCGATCCAGTCGTCCAATTCCCAGGAAAACCTGGCGCTGTTCCAGTTCTGAGGCTTTGTGTCATTCGAACCGAGCATAAAAAGAACCGCTTCCGGCCGGAGCTTTTCCAGCATTGGGTAATACCCCTTTGGATCCGTCCGATAAGGGAAATCCCCCTCATCCTGAAGCGTTCTGCTCCCGATCCCGAGATTCAGAGTCTGAAATTCCGGCCCCAGGAGCTGTCCCAGCTTCGTCACCCATACCTTTTTTTCCCTTCCTCTTATAACGCCGGAGCCGAAGGTAACGCTGTCCCCGACGCAGGCGATCCGCCTTTTCGTAGGATCCGGCTTTTCCGGCCGCGCAAAGGGCACCCGGATATACGGCAGCGCCGCAGCGGTGGCAGAAACAAAAAGCCCTGCTATCGCCGCACCGATTGCGATTTTTCCCTTGTTTTTCATGCTTCTCCTCTATAATCGCCAGTTTATGTCTGATTAAATCCGGTCGGATACGAATACCGTATGCGGCCAAAAAAAGCCTGCTAACAGTATTTGGCTCCTATCGACCGGTCTCCATTTCCGGAAATTACCGGTTCGACCGTCTCCAGATATTCATCTTCTCCGCTTCCTTGATCAGCTCATCGCGGAACTCGGGGTGCGCTAATCCGATAAGCGCCTCAGCCCTCTGCCATGCACTCAGACCCTTTAAGTTCACCATGCCGTATTCCGTCACAACATACATGACCGAAGGGCGGGTATCCGTTACAACAGAGCCCGGATGCAGGGTCGGAAGGATCCGCGAGCGGAGCTTTCCCTCTCTGTCGGAGAAGGTTGAGGAGCAGCAGATAAAGCTCTTTCTTCCCTTGGAGATATAAGCGCCGAGAACGAAGTCCATCTGGCCGCCGGCCCCGCTGATCTGCTTGATTCCGGAGGATTCCGCGGAAATCTGGCCAAAAAGATCCAGATCTACGGTATTGTTGATCGATATAAAGTTATCGAGCTGGGCGATCGTCCGCGCGTCGTTGGTGTAGCTGACAGGAGCACTCATCAGCTCCGGGTTGTCATGAATGTAGTCGTACATCTTTTTGGTTCCGCAGCCGAAGGCAAAGGTCTGGCGGAAGCGGTCGATGTTCTTCTTGGAACCGTTGATCTTTCCGGCCTTGGCGATATCTACAAAGGCATCCACATACATTTCGGTATGCACGCCCAGGTCCTTCAGATCCGATTCGGCGATCATCTGACCGACCGCATTCGGCATCCCGCCGATCCCGAGCTGCAGGCAGGCGCCATCTGGGATCTCGTTTACGATGATCTCGGCAACCTTCTTATCCACCTCAGAAGGCTCTCCTCCGGCCAGCTCGCCGATGGGAGGATTATCCCCTTCTACGATCATATCCACCCTGGAAATATGGATATCGTTTTCAAAGCCGCCGAGACAGCGGGGCATGTTTTTGTTTACTTCGACGATAACGATATCAGCCATTTCGCAAACCGCCGTCAGATGGGAGGCGTTGGGTCCGAAGTTAAAGAATCCGCTGTTGTCCATCGGAGTAACCGTAATCATCGCGACATGAGGCCGGTTTTCCGGAGTCATGTCCCGATAATAGCGAGGAAGCTCCGAATAGCGTAAGGGACTGTAGAAGGAGCAGCCCCGGCTGATCAGCTTCCGCTCGACACCGGACATATGCCAGGAATTCCAGGTAAAATGCTCTGCCGCATCCTCCCGGTCAAAAATAGCAGGCTGCTTCAGAAGGATCGCGCCTCTGACCTTTACGTCCGTAAGCTCATCCGTACGTTTCGCAAGAGCGCGGTCCAGCG
>JAFSXC010000122.1 GCA_017450105.1 Lachnospiraceae bacterium
ATTACAATTTTCTTTACCGGCAGCATTTCTTTGGTACCCTGTTACCAATCCTTTAAACAACATTTTCCTTCTTACATTTTACACAATTTGTCCGAGCCTGTACAGGTAAAAGTTATTAATTTTATACAATTTTTTCTCGGGAGGTTACTGTTCACATCCCTTGCGGCAACGGCCGGCTCCAAAATCTGCGGTCCCGCCAACTGTGAACAGTAACTCCCGAGGGATCTCTATGTGCAGTAGAAAAAAGCACAGAGATTTCTCTCTGTGCTTCCTTTCTGGGACCTACAGGGCTCGAACCTGCGACCTTTCACACGTCAAGCGAATGCTCTCCCAGCTGAGCTAAAGTCCCACGCTCCTTTTCAAGCGCTTTATTAATCTACCATACTTTTCTCCGCCTGTCAATTTTCATTTTCTTTACAGAGAATCCCCTTCCACACCTTTTTTTTCGACTTCCAAAACGAATACTTCTGTTGTATAATTGTAACATTATTAAAACAACTTAGGAGGAAAAGAGAAGATGAAAAAACGTGATTTCGGACTGAAAGCGGCTCTGTCGGCTTTTCTGGCGTCGACCATGCTGTTCAGTCCCATTGCATCCGGCGTTGATTTAACGACCGTGTTGGCAGAAGAGCCTGTCGTGGCTGCCGGCGAGGGTGAGACGGAATCTCAGAACACTGAAACCGAATCTCAGACTGCCGAGACCGAATCCCAGGCTACCGAGACAGAAGCAGAACCCGTTCCCGAACCGGCTCCGGATGCTGACTATCAGGACGGTGTGACCAGCCCCATTAAGATGACCGCTACGGTTGATCATTCTGTGGATAAGGGCCAGATCCAGCTTTCATGGACGGCTCCCAACGATGGTACCAAGGGATATAAGATTTCCAAGATCGACAAGAATAATACGACTCAGTGGGTAGAAATCGGCAAAACGGACAAAACGACTTATACGGATACTTCCTTCTCTGTAGAATATGCAGATGCAAAGTATCTTGATGTATTCCTCCTGCAGACCTACGCCGATGCCGAGTGTACAGGAGAAGCTACCGGATATTACATTACGGTTACTACTCCCTATCTCTTTGCTATGGAAACCGGTGACAGTGCCACACAGGCGCTCTACACCTTCTCTGCCTGCATGGAGAACGAAGCTATTTCCTATAACCTTCAGGCGGCTACCGCGTCCGGCGCTTATACGGATGCCAATACAAAAAAGGTTTCCTCTATGGGGCTTGTTCTGAACGACTATGACTCAGAAAGCGGCACTACCATCAAGGCTGCCCTCGCTGCATATGATGCTGCGACCCCCGGCTTTGAGGTCGGTAAGACCTATTACGGCCGCGTAACCGGCAGCTTTACCTTCGGAGGAAAGACCTATACCTCTGCTCCTTCGAACGAGGTTTCCTTCGTAGCTACAGAGCCCGAAAAGGCGGAGTCCATGATTTATACCCTCGACATGATCGGTATTAAGAATGACTCTTCCAGCGCCGCGAATCTTGAAGCTTATCTGAAATACGATGATTCTGTTCCGTCCACCGCTTTCTATCATCCGGGGACCCACAGAATCGGTAAGGAAGGCGGCTTTGTGGTCTTCGTTGTTCCGAAGGACAAGTCCGCGTCCATCTCTTCCTACGCTCTGTATACCGACACAGCAGAGGACGGAGCCTTTTCCACGAAGGTGACCTCGGCTTCCAACCTCATCAAGCTTCCGTACACCACACTGATTGACGGCTTTGACACCTATGCTTTCTTCTACAACGACTTCCCGATCGATGGTGCAGTCCATTGGTATGCAGTAAAGGCTGAGGGTGTATCCGATCTGAAATCCTCCCCGATCTGCGATGCGTCTCTCGCGGACTGGGTACAGGATGTAACCATTGTTGCCAATAACGCGAAGAAGCTGACCATTACCTGGCTCCATGACGACTGCGTAAAGAGCTATGAGGTCTATCGTTCGATCAACGATGTCAGTGCATACAACGACGAAACCATGTACAGCCTTACCAATTATAAAAAGCTCGGCAAGGTGGGCGCCAAGAAGAACATCGTAAAGAAGGCCGGTGTCAAGTATCATAAATTCATTGACAAGAAGGTTCCGAGTGCCGACAAGTATTACTACTATATTATTAGGCCCGTCTTTGCCAACGGCCTGTACAAGGATATGGATCTGAACTCCGAGCCGGCTCAGGGCAAGGGTGATGTTACCAAGGCCAGAGTAAAATCTCTTACCGCGACCTGCAAAAACCTGACCGAGATTACTCTGGAGTGGAAGGGACTGAAGAATGTTTCCACATACTCGATCTATCGGAACGATGAATTCCTGGATGAGGTTTCTGTTGCCAAGGGTAAACAGACCAAGCCTCTGTCTTATTCGGACAAGAACGTGAAGCCCGGAAAGAATTATATCTATGCCATTCGCCCCGGCAACAAGGAAGGAGACGAAGGCAAGAAGCGTCAGAGTAACCCCGTGAACTGCGCTCCGCAGGCTGTTTCCAGCCTGAAGGCCACCTATAGAACCGCCGGTCAGGGTGCCAGCGTAAGCTGGGATCCGAACAGCGCAGACAAGAGTGCTGCTGAGAGCAAGGGATATACCTATGCCTATGAGATCCGGATCGACAGCGGAGCCTGGGGCAGGGTGAATGAGCCCAAATTTGACGATACCTCCAGCATGAACAACGGCGCAAAGAGGACCTATTCCGTCCGTGTATCCATCTACAAGGACGGCAACCTGGTCTGCAGCTCCCCGGACAAGAGCGTGGAATATACTGCCTCCGGCAAGATCACGGTCTACGCCGAGAACGGTGTCGATGTGATCACAACCTGGCCCTGGAAGCAGACCCTCAAGGTCGGCCAGAAGGCTGTCTTCAAGGTCTACAGCGACTCCAAGGCACAGTTTACCGTCGTCTGCACCAGCGGCTCCGGTGCCGTTACCGTCGGCGCAACGGCTCTGAACGATAAGGCCGGCAAGAGCGGCGCTCAGGTCAGCTTCGCCGGTGTGGCTGTAGGAACCCAGACCTTCGAGGTCCGGACCAGCGATGGCGGAAAGCGTACCTTCACCTTCACAGTCACTCAGTAATACCGAATAGAAAGAAAAGAAGGAGCAGGGCAAAGCCCTGCTTCTTTTTTATGCCAAAACCAGACAAGGGACAGACTCTCACGTCTTCCCACGGACCGGGCGGCATAAGCCTTAGTGTCTGAAAAAAACACCGGGGCAGCAGCCCCGGCGTCAGTTATCCGATCACGTCTCTCATATCGTAGAGCCCCGGCTCCCTTGCGGCAAGGTACTTCGCAGCCGCGATCGCACCCTTGGCGAAGACGGCCCGGGAGGTGGCCGTATGCTTCAGCTCTATGACCTCGTCCGTTCCGGCAAAGAATACCGAATGTTCTCCCACTATATTCCCTCCGCGGATGGCAGAGATCCCGATCTCCTTCTTTTCTCTCTTCCTTCGGTCCTTCGAACGGTCGAACACCTCATGGAACGCCCCGTCCATGGCCTCATTGATCGAATCATACAGCGCCAGCGCCGTTCCCGAGGGAGCGTCCAGCTTCTGGTTATGATGCTTTTCAAGAATCTCGATATCAAAGCCCGCTTCGCTTAAGATCCTGGCGGCCCTGGCGCACAGGTCCAGGAGAAGATTAATCCCGAGGGACATATTCGCGGATTTCAGCACAGGGATCTTCTCCGACAGCGCCTTCATCCGATCCAGCTGCTCCTCCGATAGCCCCGTAGTACATAAAACCAACGGCAGCTTCTTTTCTTCACAAAAGGAAAACAGGGGATCCAGCGCCTTGGCCGTCGAAAAATCGATCACGGCATCCGCTTCCTCCGACACCTCCGAAAGCGCCGTATACACGGGAAACGCTGTCTTATCCTCCCGGGGGAAGGCATCCACACCGGCAACGATCGAAACCTCCTCCTCTTCCTTACAAAGCCCCTCAATCATCCGTCCCATGCGGCCGTTGCAGCCATGCAGGATCACTCTCGTCATAACAGTCCGTACGCCTCCATCACCTTTTTCAACGCTTCGCGGTTCTTCTCCTCCATCTCCACCAGCGGGAGCCGAAGAGGTCCGACGTTCATTCCCATCATATTCATCGCGGCCTTCACCGGCCCCGGACTCACCTCGGAAAACAGAGCCTTAACGAGATCCAGGCCCTTAAACTGGAGCTTCCGCGCGGTTTTGATATCTCCGTCCAGGAAGGAGCGGATCAGGTCATGCACATCCCGCGGCGCCACATTCGACCACACCGAGATCACACCGATCGCTCCGATCGCAAGCAGGGGCAGGATCAGACCATCCTCGCCGGAATACAGCTCCAGCTTTCCGTCGGTCAGGTCCATCGTCTTTTCCGCCTGCTCGAAATTCCCCGTAGCATCCTTTAAGCCGACGATATTGAGCTTGGTTTTAAACAGCTCCGCCACGGTCTCCGCCGCGATATTCGTTCCGGTCCGTCCCGGCACATTATACAAAATCATCGGCAGCTTCGTTTCATCCGCGATCCGACTGTAATGCGCGATCAGGCCGCGCTGGGTCGCCTTATTATAATAGGGAGTCACCAGCAGCGCCGCCTCGGCTCCCGCTTCTTCAGCCTCCTTTGTAAGCTGGATGGCCGTATTGGTCTCGTTACTGCCGGTACCGGCCACAACCGGGATCCGATGCTTCGTAAATGACACCGCCGCCTTGATCACCTCATGGTGCTCCTCCATCGACAGAGTCGCGCTCTCTCCGGTGGTCCCGGCGATGATGATGGCGTCCGTACCGCCTTCGATCTGCTGTTCGATCAGCTCCTCGAGCTTATCGTAATTTACCGAGCCGTCTTCCTTCATGGGTGTGACCAGCGCCACACCGGCTCCTTCAAAAATCGACATTCCTACTCCCCCTGTGTTTTCTATTCACTCTTGATGTTATACACTTCCGTAGCCAGCTTCCGAACCTCGTCCTTTAATACCCTGCCGGTCAGGACAAGGATCTCATCCGGGCCGCAGACGTCGATAACCGCCTTCAGCTCGTCATAGCCGATCACTCCGTTATCCAGAAGTCCCAGCACCTCATCCAGCACCAGCACACTGCATTCTCCGGTCTGCAGAACCTTTCTCGCATAGCCGATGCCGTTTTTCATGTTGATCCGCTCTTCCTTTTTTTCGTCCTCGGACAGGCTGTCATAGTTTTTCTCGTTCTTTTCAAATCGGAAAAACTTGATTTCCGGCTCCAGACGCTTAAACAAGGGGTTCTCAACGAGATCCCTGTCCTTTAAGAACTGGATAATGTAGACCGTTTTCCCCTGATTGGCCAATCGAAGCGCGCTTCCGTAAGCCGCCGTCGTCTTTCCCCGCCCCTCTCCGTAATAAACCAGAACCTTGCCCATTTCCATGGGTATCCCTCCCGGATCTTTCTCCAGCGCACATTATGCGCACCTCGGCTGTAAACAAGTTACAATAAATATGCACACTTACACTAAACGTACCATAGTTCACTTGAAAACGCAAGAATATGTGATATTATGGATAAGTTAAGGAAAGAGTGGAAAAAGGAGTTTTTATGAAAGAATCGAGAGATGGAATAAGAAATATTGCGATCATTGCTCACGTAGACCATGGAAAAACGACTCTGGTGGATGAGCTTCTGAAGCAAAGCGGCGTTTTCCGGGAGAACCAGGAGGTCCAGGAGCGCGTCATGGACAGCAACGACATCGAGCGGGAGCGGGGCATTACGATCCTGTCCAAGAATACTGCCGTCTATTATAAGGATGTAAAGATCAATATCGTGGATACGCCGGGACATGCGGATTTCGGCGGCGAGGTGGAGCGGATCCTGAAAATGGTGGACGGAGCCGTTCTTCTGGTGGATGCCTTTGAGGGCGTTATGCCCCAGACCAAGTTTGTTCTTCAGAAAGCCCTGGAATTGAACCTTCCGGTCATCCCCTGCATCAACAAGATCGACCGCCCCGAGGCCCGGATTTCCGAGGTGGAGGACGAGATCCTCGAGCTTTTCATGGATCTGGATGCAGAGGATTCCCAGCTGGATATGCCCTTTGTTTACGCCTCGGCCCGGTTCGGTTACGCGACGACGAAGCTTTCCGTAAAGTCAAAGGACATGACACCCCTTTTTGAAACGATCCTTTCCCAGATCCCGGCCCCCACGGGCGACCCCGAGGCGCCCCTGCAGCTCCTCATCAGCACGATCGACTACAATGAATACGTGGGCCGCATCGGCATCGGTAAGGTGGACAACGGCGAGATCCGGGTCAACGGGGACTGTGTTGTGGTAAACCACCATGACCCCGACCGCAGGGAGAAGGTCCGGATCACCAAGCTCTACGAATTTGACGGCCTGAACAAGGTCGACGTAAGCACGGCCGGCATCGGCTCCATCGTCGCGGTATCCGGTATCGCGGATCTCTCCATCGGTGACACGATCTGCGACGCCAATGAACAGAACGCCATCCCCTTCCAGAAGATCAGCGAGCCCACGATCGCGATGAATTTTCTGGTCAACGACAGCCCTCTGGCCGGTACGGAAGGAAAATACGTAACCTCGCGCCATATCCGGGACCGTTTATACAAGGAGCTGCATACCGACGTTTCCCTCCGTGTCGAGGATACGGACTCTCCCGATACCTTCAAGGTCTCGGGCCGCGGCGAACTCCATCTCTCCGTCCTGATCGAGAATATGCGGCGCGAAGGCTATGAATTTGCGGTCAGCAAGGCGGAGGTCCTTTACAAAACGGATGAAAACGGCAAAAAGCTGGAGCCGATGGAAACCGCGATCATCGACGTCCCGGAGGAATACTCCGGAGCCGTCATCAGCGCTCTTTCCCAGAGAAAGGGCGAGCTGGTCAACATGGGAGATGCGCCCGGGCGCTACAAGCGGCTCGAGTTTTCGATTCCCTCCCGGGGCCTCATCGGCTACCGCGGGGATTTCCTGACAGATACCCGCGGGAACGGAATTCTGAACACGATCTTCTCCGGCTATGAGCCCTTCAAGGGAGAGATCGCCTATCGGCGTACCGGCTCGCTTATCGCCTTTGAAGACGGGGAATCCGTAACCTATGGTCTGTTCAGTGCCCAGGACAGAGGGACCCTCTTCATCGGGCCCGGCGAAAAGGTATATTCGGGTATGGTCATCGGCCAGAGCAGCCGGGCCGAGGACATCGAGCTCAACGTGTGCAAAAAGAAGCACCTCACCAACACCCGCTCCTCCAGCGCCGACGAAGCCCTGACCCTGGTCCCGCCGAAGATCTTAAGTCTCGAGCAGGCCATCGATTTCATCGATGTGGACGAGCTCCTCGAGGTCACTCCGGAATCCTTACGGATCCGGAAGCGGATTCTTGACCCGATCATGCGTAAGCGGGCAGGATTCCAGAGCAGGGGATGAACTTATGAATAATAATGTATACCGCTGCGTTTTCCCAGTAGCGCAAGCGGTCCAGCATTGAAATGATCACACAATGCCGCCGGGCGGTTTCCTGCATTACCTGTAGTTCTCGCGAATTCTTTCCAGCGCCTTCTTTGTATTTTCATGGGTTCCGAAGGCGGTCAGGCGGAAATAGTGTTCTCCGGAGGGCCCGAAGCCGGAGCCGGGGGTTCCGACCACATTGGCTCTGTTTAAAAGATCGTCGAAGAAGTCCCAGGAGGTCATGTTGTCCGGGGTCTTCAGCCAGATATAGGGGGCGTTCACGCCTCCGTAGACCTCGAAGCCAAGGCTTTGCAGACCGTCCTTGATTACCTTCGCGTTCTCCATATAGTAAGAAACAAGGCCGCGGATCTCCTTCTGTCCTTCGTCGGTGTAGACCGCTTCTCCGGCGCGCTGAATAATATAGGGAGCTCCGTTGAACTTTGTTCCGTGGCGGCGGGCCCACAGGCTGTGTAAGGGAGTGCCGTCCACGACCAGATCCTTCGGAACCACCGTAAAGCCAAGGCGGACACCGGTAAAGCCGGCATTTTTGGAAAAGCTGCGGAGCTCGATCGCGCATTCTCTGGCGCCATCACATTCATAGATCGAGTGCGGGACATCGTCCTCGTGGATGTAGGCCTCATAGGCAGCGTCATAGAGGATTACGGCCCTGTTCTTAATGGCATAGTCCACCCAGGCCTGAAGCTCCGATTTCTTCAGCGTTGTCCCGGTCGGATTATTCGGAAGGCACAGATAGATCAGGTCCGGCGTTTCCTTCGGAAATTCCGGAACGAAATGGTTCTCGGAGGTGGATGGCATATAGATCACATTCGTCCAGACCTCCCTTTCCTTATCATAGTCTCCGCACCGGCCGGCCATGGCGTTGGAGTCCACGTATACCGGGTAGACCGGATCCGTTACCGCGATCCGGCAGGCATTGTCAAAGATCTCCTGAATATTGCCGGAATCGCTTTTGGCACCGTCGGAAACGAAGATCTCCTCCGGGTCAATGGCGCAGCCCCTTTTCTGGTAGTCGGTCCTTGCGATCGCCTCCCGTAAGAAGGAATAGCCCAGGTCCGGCGCGTAGCCACGGAAGGTTTCGGCCTGACCCATCTCGTCCACGGCTGTATGCATGGCCGCAAGGATGGTCGGAGTCAGAGGCAGAGTCACATCTCCGATGCCGAGCCGGATGATCTCCTTGTCGGGATTTGTCTCGGAAAAAGCCGCCACTTTTTTTGCGATTGTGCTGAACAGATAGCTGCCGGGGAGTTTCAGATAGTTTCCATTGATTCTAACCACTTTTAATTTCTCCTTTATAACTTATTATTAAATATTATTATAACTTCCAGTTCCCAAATTCCGCTACGATTCTGTCGTATTTCAAGGTCCCTCCGAATATGTCTAAAGCACTTCCGATCGTTGCATCCACCTTATCTCTCCCTATTTCTTTAATTTTAATTAAATCATCTCTGCTTCGGACTCCCCCGGCATAGGTAACCGGGATTTGCGCGTATTCCCCCAGGATCCGGACCAGCTCTTCCTCAATTCCGGACCGTTTTCCTTCCATATCGACCGCATGGACCAGAAATTCATCCGCATACCCCGCCAGCTCAGACAGCAGCGGTTCTCCTACTTCTTCAGAAGTAGTATTCTGCCACTGGTCCGAAGCGACAACATAAGCGTTCTCCTTCTTCCGGCAGGAAAGATCGAGCACCAGCCGGCTTCGTCCCACGGTATTTTTCATCAGGGTCAGGCGTTCTCTGTCCACCTTCCCCTCCACAAAGACGAAGGAGGTGACCACCACATGACTGGCGCCCGCGTTCAGAAACTCCTTCGCGTTCTCCGGAGTGATCCCGCCCCCCACCATAAGACCCCCGGGGTAGGCCCGAAGAGCCGAAAGCGCCTCCGCCTTCGTTTCCTCATAATAAGGAGAATACCGGCCATTCAGCATAACGATGTGTCCGCCCGCAAGCTTATCGTTTCGATACATTTCGGCGAAATATGCCGCTCCATGCTCCGACACGTAGTTTTCTTTCGCCTTCTCTCCCGCCAGGGAAGACCCGACGATCTGCTTTACTTTTCCATTATGGATATCAATACAGGGTCGAAATTTCATCTCAGCCCCCCTCTCATATCAATTTTTTTCGTTGATTCAAAAAATCCCGTCTCCAAAGAATCATGGTATCACAAATCCCTCATAACAGTAACCCTTTACTTAACAAACCAGGTCTGGTATAATCCTTGAAAACTTTAAATAAGGAAGGAGTGTGTATGGGTACAATAATTGGTGAAGGCATTACTTTTGACGACGTGCTTCTGGTCCCGGCCTATTCCGAGGTTACGCCGAACCTTGTGGATCTGTCCACGCGGCTGACGCAGAAGATCCGTCTGAACATCCCTATGATGAGCGCCTCCATGGATACCGTCACGGAACACCGTATGGCGATCGCCATGGCCAGACAGGGCGGCATCGGGGTCATCCACAAAAACATGTCGATTGAGGAACAGGCAGAAGAGGTAGACAAGGTAAAGCGTTCCGAATACGGCGTAATTACCGATCCGTTCTCGCTCTCTCCGGAGCACACCCTTTCCGACGCCGACGATCTGATGGCAAAATTCAGGATCTCCGGCGTTCCAGTCACTGAAGGCCCCAAGCTCGTGGGCATCATTACCAACCGCGACCTGAAATTTGAAGAGGATTATTCCAGAAAGATCCGGGAATGTATGACGCCGGCCGATGACCTGATCACGGCGAGAGAAGGGATTACCCTGGAGGAGGCGAAAAAGGTCCTGGCGGATGCCCGGAAGGAGAAGCTTCCTATCGTAGATGAGAACTTCAACTTAAAGGGCCTGATCACGATCAAGGATATTGAAAAACAGATCAAATACCCGAATTCTGCCAAGGATTCCATCGGAAGACTTCTTTGCGGAGCCGCGGTCGGGATTACCGAGAACATGATGGAGCGGGTAAGCGCCCTCTATAATGCCCATGTGGACGTGATCGTTGTGGACAGCGCCCACGGCCATTCCAAAAATATCGGAGATGCCGTCCGCCGAATCAAGGCTGCCTATCCCGAGCTTTCCGTCATCGCCGGCAATGTGGCGACCGGAGAAGCCACGAAATTCCTCATCGATGCCGATGTGGATGCGGTCAAGGTCGGAATCGGCCCCGGCAGTATCTGTACGACCCGCGTCGTGGCAGGGATCGGCGTTCCCCAGATCTCGGCGGTCATGGACTGCTACGAGGTGGCGAAGTATTATGATGTCCCGATCATCGCCGACGGCGGGATCCAGTACTCCGGCGACATGACCAAGGCCATCGCTGCCGGCGCTGACGTGTGTATGATGGGAAGCATATTCGCGGGATGCGACGAGTCTCCCGGAGAATTCGAGCTCTACCAGGGACGGAAGTTCAAGGTTTACCGCGGAATGGGAAGTCTCGCGGCCATGGAAAAGGGAAGTAAGGACCGGTATTTCCAGCAGGACGCGAAAAAGCTGGTGCCGGAGGGCGTAGAAGGCCGGGTGGCCTATAAGGGAAGCGTCGAGGATACGATCTTCCAGTTGGTCGGCGGCTTAAGGTCCGGCATGGGCTATTGCGGGACAAAGACGATTCAGGAGCTTCAGAGAAACGGCAGATTTGTCAAGATCTCCGCAGCCTCCCTGAAGGAAAGCCATCCCCACGATATCCATATTACAAAGGAAGCTCCGAACTACAGCATCGACGAATAAAAAGCAGGCAGGCCCGCCGTTCATCCGGCGAGCCCCTTGAAGCGGGAAGCCCAGGTATCGTTTTGCAGCGCGGATTCAAAGCCGCAGGAAGCGATGGCCCGGGCTTTTTCCGTGTCCGAAAGAACCTCCTCCACCCGCTGCGGCAGGCCTGTCAACTCCTCCAGGGAAAAGAACAGCACCTCCTTTTCCTCGGGAAACCGCTCTCTTAAGTAAGGCGTTTCCTCTGTAACCACCATGCTTTTTGCGAGCTGACCGTTGAAGATCCGGTCATGCCCTCCGTCCTTAAACCAGGTCTGCGTGGAAAACACACATTTGGCCCGATTCATGAATTGAAGAACCTCCTCCGGGTCCACAGCTCCAAGGAGCGTGAGCTTCGGATGAGCGCAAAAGGGAGTCTCCTCCCAGCCCCGTCCCAGAATCGTCACATCCATCCCCGCCTCAAGGAAACGGGCGATGGCAAGCTCCCGGAAATAGGAAACCGCAAAGGATTCCAGGAAACGAAGGCGGGCAATCTCTTTTCCGAGCTCTTCATCAGAAAAATCGATCGATTGTTCCTTAAAATACCTCTCTATAGTTTCTTCCGTGGTATATTTCGGCTCCTCTGTGAGTCGGGACAGGATCTCCCGGCAGGCCCTTAAGGCATCATAGGAGGTTACCGAAGACAGGTCCGGGATCAGGCCCTGCGCCTCGATCCGGGACAGATTTCCGGCATAGAGGATCGTGATATCCCTGTTTTCCAGAGGGCTATGGGGAAGCAGTGCCTCAATACCGGCGTGCGGGAGGAAAACTACGTCTGTAACCGTAGGATAGAAGCGTCGGATATAGGGGATGTGACCGCGGTCCATCACAAGCACGGTCAGGGTATCCGGAACCTCCTTCCACTCCCGGTCAAAATGGAAGGGATGATCAAACAGAAGCAGAAAGACCCTGAGGCCGGTCTGCTCCCATAACGAACACTTTCCATCCAAAGAATAGCGGAGGCCGAGGAAGTTCTGGCAAAGGCCGAAGGCAACCTCCCCCTTCAGGATGGATCCGAGAAGCTCCGGCCCGGGCTTTTCATACACATCCTGAAGGATCGTATCCAACCCGTTCTGTCGAAACGAAAAGGCGAAGATCTCGGAATAAAAGTCCAAAAGCCTCCCGCCCCCCGTGAAAAGCAAAACCTTCTTTTTCATAGAATCTTCTCCAGCCGGGCCGGGATCGTATGCTCCCTCCTCAGCCTTTCATAGCCGTTTTCCGCGATCCGCCGGCGCTCTGTATCATGCCAAACGAAAAAGGCCGCCAGCTCCCTGATCTCCTCGAGCTCCTGGTAGACGATGATCTCCTCCCCCGGGGTGAAGCATTCCGCCACCTCCTCCTGCCAGTTGGTAAGACACAGCCCCCGGCAGCTTATGATGTCAAAGATCCGTAAAGGGAGGCCCGTCCGGATGCATTTCAGGGTGATGTTCAGATTGATTTTCGAGGAAGCAAAGACAGACGGCATTTCCTTATCATAGGGCACCGCCGGGTGAAACTGTACCGACGGGAGATTCGGATCTGTCTCTCCCCCGAATACATGAACCTCCAACTCCTTTGAAAGGAGAGCAAGAGCAAGATAACGCTCCCTGGCCGTTGCCTCCCGCGCAAGAAGATAGGCCAGCTGTCTCTGATTGATCCCGTCCTTCCAGCCGAGAGCCGCTTTGAAGTCATCGTTTACCAGGGAAAGGAATTCGTCCGTGATCAGGTCCGGAATCAGATATCCGGCGCTGACCTTCATCTGGGCGGCCAGCACTCCCTCACACCACCCCTTTTTGTAATCCTTGAGCGGCGCCATGTATTTGGCGAACTCGTTCTGGTAGAGCCGGCCTACCATGGAAACCGGGTATTTCGTTTCACAGGTTCCCCGGCACATCCCGGGAAAGCCCGCCAGCGGAAGGTGCTCTGTCTTTATGCCCTGCTTCGCAAGTGCCTCCACCTCTCCCCGGTCAAAATGGAAGATCCGGTTGCAGGAGTTTTTCATTGAATGCAGATTACGGATGTGAAGGGGAGAATCGTAGATCCAGGAGACATAAGGAAGCCCCAGCTCCTCGCACAGATCGGAGAGCAGGGGATGAAAATTGATCGAAAAAGCCAGCTCATAGCTTTTCTTTTTCAGTGCCAGCGCACATTTTTCGACAAACACCTCGTCCTTTTCCCAGGCTTCGGGGGTCGGCGGATCGTAGTCAAAGGCAAAAAACGGCCTTCCGAGCTCCTGCAGCGCCCGCTCCACCCCGACCTTCATAAAGGAGCTCCAGCGAAACCAGAATATCATACCCTTTCCTTCCAGGCCGCGACAGCCTCCCTGACCCAGGCCTCCAGCGGCTCAAAGCCTTCCCCGGTTTTGGCGGACACAGGAAAGATCTTCGCCTTCGGATTTCGCATATGAACATTTTCCTTAGCCTTTTCGAGATCAAAATCAAAGACCGGCAGCGTATCCATCTTGTTCAGGATCACAACATCGCAGACCTGATACATCAGCGGGTATTTTAAGGGCTTATCGTCTCCCTCCGGCACCGAGAGGATCGTCACGTTGATGCTGGAGCCGGTATCAAACTCCGCGGGGCAGACCAGATTTCCGACATTTTCCAGGACGGCGAGGTCATACCCTTCGGCCGAAAGGGCTTCGAGGCCCTGTCTCGTCATAGCGGCAGTCAGATGGCACATCCCTCCGGTGTGGAGCTGGACCACCCTAGCCCCGGTTTCCTCATCGATCCTGCGGGCGTCTACGTCAGAATCAATATCCGCCTCCATAACAGCGATCTTTATATCCTCGGCGAGGTCTTTTATCAGCCGGGAGAGGATCGTCGTCTTTCCGCTGCCCGGGGAGCTCATAAGGTTGATCAGATACAGACCCTTCTCCTTCAGCTCCTTTCTTAAGCTGTCCGCTTCGCGGTTATTGTCCGCGAATACGCTCTCCTTTACCTCAATAATCTTCGGATCGCCCATTTTTTCCTCCATTTCTGTTTGCCTTTATGGCGGTTATGTGCTATTCTCCTCTTGGAATAACCAATTCAAACATCCCAAAGTCCCAGCCAGGGCTCTGAAAGCCTCCGGCGTGCCAGGCGTACCGAATACGGACGTAAGGCAAAACGGTGGAAGCCCGACGAACCGGCTGTCCGGGATAAGGGAGTTAAAAAGGAGGTGTTTCTATGAACACAAACAAAAAAACCACTACTCTCGTCGGCCTCGGCATCCTTACCGCCGTGGTCATCATCCTTCAGGCGCTTGCCAACGGAATCCACTTAGGTCCCTTCAGTATTACGCTCGTCCTTGCCCCGATCATCATCGGAGCCGCTCTTTACGGCATTCTCGCCGGAGCCTGGCTCGGTCTGGTCTTCGGAATCGTCGTTCTGCTTACGGACGCGGGCGTATTTCTGGCGGTCTCCGTACCGGGAACCATTCTGGTCTGCCTTGCCAAGGGCGTACTCGCCGGTGTTGCCGCCGGCGCCGTATATCGTCTGGTAGCAAAAAAGAACCGGCTTGTCGCCGTAATTCTCGCGGCCCTCGTGGCTCCTGTGGTAAATACGGGCGTCTTTTTGATCGGCTGCCGCCTCTTCTTCTACGATACGGTCGCCTCCTGGGCTGACGGCTACGAAAGCGTTGTCGCCTTCATGTTCTTCGGTCTGGTCGGCGCGAACTTCATCGTTGAGACGATTGTGAACCTGGTGCTCTCCTCGGTCATCGTTCAGATCATGCAGATCACCTCCAGCCATAGGAAAGCGGTCCGATCCAGAAACAGCTAAGGAAACGCTGATTTATTCAGAGTTTTCCTAACCGGGTAAGCGGAAGCCCAGAAGCTCGTCGAGATAGCGTTCGCTGATCTCATAGATAAAGACGTCCGGCAGGGTTTCCATCGCCTTATGATAGCTCTCCGACTCTCCGGTGCCCGTGCGGCGCAGGAGAGTCGTTTTTTTGAATCTGGGAGCGAGATAGGGCGAAAGCTGGTCCGCGAAGGAATCGCGAAACAGCAGGATGTGCCGCGGATCGGCGTCCTCATCCCTGCTTTTCAGCACAAGGCACTCTCCCCCGTCGTCCTCCACAAGCTTTGCCTTCTTATGATACGGGTCGGTAATCGAATAGCCCACGTCATCATTCACAAAATTCCGGATCGCCAGCAGGTCCGCCAGGTCATATTCGGAGTCGTTTGTCTTTTCCACCTCCATCTCATAGAGAGATACGGGCTCCACGCCGAGCACGTTCAACAGGCTCTTGGAACCGAGATAGGCGCCGAGGGCGTTCCAGTGGGTATCATAATGGTAATAGAGGCTGTCCTCCTCGTTTTCCTCCTTAAAGCTCAGGAGCTCACCCGTGGGATAAAGCACCGTAAGATCCGTATTCTCACGCAGATAATTGGTCAGACCGTAAGAGCGGGAGGGCCCGGGGCCCGCGATATAGTCCGGCATGTATTCCGGATAGATATGGTCCTTATCGGGCACAATGTATAGGATGAACTGGCAGCCCTGCGACGATAGGCTGTTGTTGATCTCGGTCAGCTGGGCCGCGATCTGCGCCAGATGCTCCTCCGAAAACTGACACATTCCCTTATAGTCCTGAATGTTCGTCCCGTCGTCCTTGCGATCGTAAAACAGCCAGTTTTCCTTCCCCACCACCACATTCGGCAGGGCCGCGTCGTGAAAAACGCGGTAGATTCCGTAGCTGTACAGGCTTACCATCGTGCTCCGGAAGGGCAGATTGTCATTATAATATTCCGTGATCTCGTCAGGCACGTTCTCCAGATTGGCCAGCGTCAGATTCGGCGGCGCCACCGGCGTACGGTTTTCATATGTTTCGGCTTCCTTTCCCCGGAAGAACAGGAGAAACAAAAGCGTGGGCAGAACGAGCATCGCAAAAAACAGCGCCTGCCAGAGAATGGTTTTTTTCTTAGTCAAGGTCGTTTCCCTCCTGTCAGAACCTGAAATAAATAAAGGGATTATAGGTATTGGCCGAAAGCGAGAACACCGAAACCGCAAAGATCAGGCAGCAGAAAACAAGGTCTGCTATGCTCCCCTTCAGCTTCTCCGCTTTCGGGAAAAGGCGCTTCACAAGAGCCTGCAGCGGCCCCATCAGAAGGATCCCGAGCACAAAGATCAGGATCGTATAATTTCCCGCAAATTCCCTTACCGAGAAGGCGCCCTCCGTATAATGCCAAGGCGCGAAGATCCGTTTCACCATTTCCAGAGAATAGGGAACGGATTCGGTGCGGAACAGGATCCACCCGATCATCACGGCGAGGTTGGTATAGACCCAGCCGAGCGGCTTCACCTTGTCGATGACCTTCCGAAAGCCAAGCCGCTCGATGAGCTGCAGGATCCCGTGGTACAGACCCCAGAACAGGAAGGCCAAAGCCGCCCCGTGCCAAAAGCCGGTCACGGCAAACACGATCAGAAGATTGATACAGGTTCTCGCCTCACCCTTTCGGTTTCCGCCCATCGGAATGTAGACATAGTCCCGGAACCACGAGCCCAGAGAAATGTGCCATCTTCTCCAGAATTCGCGGATTGAAGTAGAAATATAAGGATAATTAAAGTTTTCGAGTATGTCGAAGCCGAACATTTTCCCGAGGCCGATCGCCATATCCGAATACCCCGAGAAATCATAATAGATCTGAAGCATATAGCCGGCCGCCGCAAACCAGGCCACCGGTCCGGTTATATGGATCGGCTCCAGGGCATAGATCTGGTCCACCGCATAGGCCAGGGTATTCGCGATCAGGACCTTTTTCCCGAGACCGTAGATGAACCGCCGGATCCCCTCCACGGTTTTTTCCCCGGTCACGGCCCGGTTGCTGAGCTGGTTACGGATATCCCTGTACTTTACGATCGGGCCCGCGATGAGCTGCGGGAAGAAGGAAATATAGAGCGCCACGTTCAGCGGGTTCTTCTCTGCCTGATACTCCCCGCGGTAATAGTCGAACACATAGCTCATGGCCTGGAAGGTAAAGAAGGAGATTCCGATCGGCAGGGCGATGTTCTTCGGTTCGATGACCTGGTTTTTCGCGATGTCGTTGATCAGACCGATGAAGAAGTCCGTGTACTTGAAGACTCCGAGCATTCCGACGTTGAAGACCACGGACAAAAAGAGCATGAGCTTCTTTATCCGGGAAAACCGGTCCATCAGAAGTACGATCAGGTAATTCCCGAAAATGGCCGCCAGCATCAGGAGGATGTATTTCGGCTCCCCCCAGGCATAAAAAAAGAGGCTGGCCAGAAGAAGCAGGAGGTTCTGACCCTTTTTCGGGACGACCCTGCTAAGGATCAGCACAATGGGCAAAAAGACCCACAAAAAAAACATGGATGAAAAAACCATTTTCCGTAAAACTCCTAAAGCATTTTATTAATCAGGATCAGGCAGCGCATAACGAAGCCATCCAAACGTTTCTGTCTGTATATCCGGGAGGAAAAAGCTAATTTAAATCTCGATAAAATATTACTTCTTGATTTAAGAAGTTGGTCTACCAGCGCATCCTTTTCCCCGTTCCCGCGGAACCGCTTCTGAAAATCCGTAAGCTGCGCTCCGAGCTTTCCTCTGGTCTTCTTCAGAAAATCCCATTTGTTTTTGATCATCTGAAGGGTGCTGCGGCTGCTGCCGAGCTGGTTATCGCCGTGCTGACGATAATAGATAAAGGAGCGGTCGTCAAACACATAGGTTCCGCAGTATTCGCATACCAGATAGCACCACCAGTCATGCCAGATCGCATGGTCCGGGAGATCCTTCTTCACCAGAGACACCAGCTCCCGGTTCATCAGGACCGTACACCCGGTACACATACTCTCCACGACCGCATTTCCGAAGCCCGGCACCGGATGCGGGACCGTCTCCCCCGGCAGGACCTTCAGATCGTTATCCACCAGGGTCTGGTTACTCGAATAGAGCGCAGGCCCCTTTTCCTTCGAGAGCAGCTCCACCGCCCGCTCCACCTTTTCCGGGAGCCAGTAATCGTCCTGGTCCGAAAAGCCGACATAATCCGCGTCACTGTAGGAGACGAGCTTCAGGAAGCTTTTGACCAGCCCTACGTTTTCCTCATAGTATACGATGACATTATCGTATTTTTTTTTCGTATTCGGCAAGGATCTTTCTCGTTCCGTCCGTCGACCCGTCGTCCCGGATCCTGAGCGTCAGGTTTTTCCAGGTCTGTGCGAGGATGCTGTCCAACTGGGTGCGGAGGTATTTTTCCCCGTTATAGGAGGACAGGAGAATGTCCACGCTGGCCGTTTGTGCGTTGTCCCGGCTCATCATCCGTCGTTTCTGGAGCCAAGGGTGGCTGTGATCTCCAGCTCTTCATACACGCCCCGGTTTGTCCGCATAATCGTTATGGTTACGGTCGTTCCGGGCGCATAGGACCCGATGACCTGCTGCAGCTCCTCGTTCGTCGTTATTTTTTCACCGTTCACGGCGGTGATGATATCTCCGGCATAGATCCCGGCCTTCTCCGCGGCCGTATCCTCGACCACCTGCGCAATGTACACACCGACCGGCATATTGTAATGCTCCCCGATATCCGGCGTTACATCGATCCCCTGTACCCCGAGGAAGGCATGGCTTCCCTCGGTCACATCCTCCCGGGCGATGATCCGCCGCATCACAGGCTCGATGGTGGCCATCGGGATCGCGTAGCTGATACCCTCGATCTCGGTCCGCGCGAACTTGATCTCATTGATCCCCACGACCTCCCCCGCGGCATTTAACAGCGCGCCGCCGGAGTTTCCGGGATTGATCGCCGCATCCGTCTGGATGCAGTTGTTCGTGATCATGTTTCCGTTCTCGTCTTGCGCAGACACCTCGCGCTCCAGCGCCGAGATCACGCCTACGGTCACAGACTGGCCGTATCCGAGAGCATTTCCGATCGCAATGGCGGGTTCCCCGACCTTCAGCGCCGTAGAGTCGCCGATCACAGCCACGCTGATCACGGGCAGGGTTTCCGCGGGTATATTTTCCAGCGCCACCGAGAGTACCGCGATATCCCTGGATTCGGACTCGCCGACGATCTCCGCCGGAGCGGTCTCTCCGTCCACAAACTGCACGGTATTGGAATCCGTACCCTGTACTACATGGTTGTTGGTCAGGATATAGAGATTTGCCTCATCCTTCTCGATGATCACGCCGCTTCCGGCGCCTTCCGCTTCGTAGGTCCCTCTCTGTCCCCAGAAGTTACTGTATTCGATCGTGCTGATATTCGTAATGGCCACGATGGAAGGGATCGCCTTCTCCACCACCTCGGTCACATCGCTGGTCACCACAGAGGTTATATTGGCAGCCGTCGAAGAAGGAGCTTCGCCGAGCGCCTCCGGATCGGAGCGGCCCGGTTCCTCTGCTCCGGGGCCTTCAAGGCCAAGCGAACTTTCGATCACCTCCGCCGTGCGGAGTCCCAGCTTATCTCCCACAAAATAGACCGTGGCTTCGAAGATACAGCCCGCCACGATACCGAACACCGCTGCGATGGCGATCACCTTCAGAAGCGTAACGCCGAAGGAAGGCTTTCCGTTTCTTACCTTCTTTTCCTTCCTTTTCCTTCCCTGCGGCGGAGTCTGCTGATACAGACCCTGCGGGGGAACCGGGGGCTTATTCGGCGGGACCTGGCCCTGCATCGTATTCTGCCTGTTCTGCTGCGCCGCCTGGTTTGGAAATGCAGCATACCCCTGCTGCGGGGCATAGGGGTTCTGCGGATTTACCGGGCGCTGAGGCACCGTATTCTGTACAGTCGGCGGAACCGGGGTTTGCGGCGCAGTATTCTGGATCGGAGTCTGTCCCTGCGGCGCAGTCTCCGGATTCCCGGGCGCAGCGCCCCGGATCTGCGGTACAGCCGGATTCTGCAGGGCGCTTTCCCGACTCTGGGGCGCGGCGCTCCTTATCTGCGGAACGACCGGGCCGCCTGGCTCGGCGTTCGGGGTCTGCCCCGTGCCTTCCGTCTGCGGCGCCGGGCTCTGATTCTGCGGCGCAGCCTCGCTTATTTGAGGGGTATTCCCCTGGTTCTCATCCTTCCTCTTAAAATCCCGGGTCCAGTCCTCGTCGTCCCAGCTAAAATTATCCTTATCGCTCATATTCCTTCTTCCTCCGGCAAAGCAGTTTTTTCCACTCTACCGTATATCTGTGTTAATTCTGTGTTTTTTCAGAAAAAATCCGAATAAACTGCAGCGTATCAGGAATTTATTCGAGATTTATTTTATTCAACCGTCACCGATTTTGCGAGATTTCTCGGTTTATCCACGTCACAGCCCCTGCCCACGGAAACATAATAGGCAAACAACTGAAGCGGGATGATGGCCAGCGAATCCGTAAAGTACCGGTTTGTCTGCGGAATATAGATCACCAGATCCGCGTTCTTTTCGATCTCCGTATTCCCCTCATTCGTCACGGCCATGACAAAGGCGCCGCGGCTCTTGACCTCCACAATATTGCTGACCGTCTTCGCATACAGCGCATCCTGCGTAACGATCGCGTTCACGAGCGTTCCCTCCTCGATCAGGGAAATGGTCCCGTGCTTTAACTCCCCGGCGGCATAGGCCTCGGAATGAATATAGGAGATCTCCTTCAGCTTCAGCGACCCTTCCATCGCGATCGCGTAATCGATCCCGCGGCCGATGAAGAAGATATGCTGGGCCGCCAGATAGTGGTTCGCAAAGCTCTGGATCTTCTCCTTATTATTCAGCAGAAGCTCGATCTGGTCCGGAAGCCTCTTCAGATCTCCGATCATCTGAGCGGCCAGACTCTGGTCCACGGTTCCAAGCGCTGTGCCGAAGCGGATCGCAAGCAGGTAGAGCGCGATCAACTGAGCGCTGTAGGCCTTGGTTGTGGCCACGGCGATCTCAGGGCCGGCCCAGGTATACATGACCTTATCCGCCTCTCTGGCGATGGAGCTACCCACCACATTGACGATCCCGAGCGTCATTATATGGGCCGCCTTCGCCTCTCTCAGCGCCGCAAGGGAATCGGCGGTCTCCCCGGACTGGGAAATGACGATGACCAGATCCTTCTCACCGAGGATCGGATCGCGGTAACGGAATTCTGAGGCCAGATCCACCTCCACCGGGATCCGGCAAAGGCCCTCGAACACATATTTTCCGGTCACGCCGGTATGATAGGCAGAGCCGCAGGCCACGATATGGATCCTTCCCACGTTTCGGATCTCCTCATCGGTCATGCCGAGCTCCTCGATCTCGACGCGTCCCTCCTTGATCCTGGGATTTAAGGTATCGCGGACGGTCTTTGGCTGCTCGTACATTTCCTTGAGCATGAAATGCTCATAGCCTCCCTTTTCGGCAGCGCTTTCATCCCAGTCGATCCGGCTCAGGGTCTTCTCCACGGTATCCCCGTCCACGTTGACAAAATCGATGCTGTCCTCATGGATCACGGCGATCTCATTGTTCTCCAGATAATACACATTCCTCGTATGCTTCAGCAGCGCGGTCGCATCCGACGCGATCAAATTGGCTTCCTTCCCCTTCCCGATGATCAGCGGGGCATCCTTGCGCACGGCATAGAGCGTATCCGGATGATCCTGGAACAGGATCCCAAGGGCGTAGGCGCCCTCTACGCGGTGCAGGACCTTTGTGATCGAGGCAAGGGGATCGCCGCTCTCGCGGTAATAATAGTCGAGATACTGCGCCACCACCTCGGAATCCGTCTCGGACGCAAATTCATAGCCCTTCTTCAGCAAACGCTGGCGAAGGCTCAGATAGTTCTCGATGATCCCGTTATGCACCAGAACGATGGAGCCGCTGGTATTAAAATGCGGATGGGCGTTGACCTGGTTCGGTTCGCCATGGGTCGCCCACCTCGTATGGCCAATTCCGACAGTTCCGGGCATTGTCTCCCCGTCATGGGTCATCTCCGAAAGGACCTTCAGTCTTCCCTTTGCCTTTTCCACCCGGATCTTCTCCCCGTCAAACACGGCGATCCCGGCGGAGTCATAGCCCCTGTACTCCAGCTTGGCAAGGCCCTCCAACAGAATCGGGGCTGCCTGCTTTTTCCCTATAAAGCCTACTATTCCGCACATATTTTGCTCCTTTCTTCCTTTGGCCCTCAGTCACGGCTCTTGGCTCGTTATCGGCCTCCGGTATCTGAACTTCGCACCGTTCATCACGCCGGTTCTTGTATTCCGGCCACCCTATAGAAAAAGCCTGCCGAGTTAAATTCGGCAGGCTTCCTTTTAGTCTCCGTAGGTTTCCTCGGGCATCTTGGCGTTCTCGACGCTGTCGTACATCTCCACGGCATCCTTCCGGTTCATTCCGGTCTTGGCTATAATATCCGCCGAGATCTTCCTTACCTGGTTTGTCGGTATATATGCCTCGTTGTCATACAGAAGGTCGTGCAGGTAATCCACGTTGGTCTGCAGATCACAGGGCACCACAATGCTTCCGTTCAGATCGGATGTGTTCTTGAAGAACGGGAAGCCCACATCATCCACGATGGAGTAATCGATCATCTTTTTGGCAAGATCGAGAAGAGCCGCATCGGAAAAGCTTGTATTTACACCCTTCTCGGCAGTTACCGCATTTACGACCTCTACCGCCTTCCCCACGCCCTGGGCCTTGGTCTTCTCGACAATCTTGTTGATGACCTCGCGCTGGCGTTCGGCTCGTTTGAAGTCCCAGCCGGTGGTGTAACGGATCCGGCAATAGGCTGCGGTCTGGATACCGTCCGCAAGGATGTGGCCGGAGCTTACATGCTCTTCGGCGATCGCATTTACCAGCTCCTTCCGGTCCTCTTCGTCCATCTTCGAAGCAAGCTCATCTGCGTTTACCGTTCCGTATTTTGTATACATAAGCAGGGTCGCTATATAGTCCTCCTTCGACTCTGCCGACTGTCCGTTCATAATCGCGGCTTCCTCGGCGGAGAGATCCAGATCGATCCCGCCGATCGTATCCACCATCTCGACCATGGCCTTAAAGTCAATCGCAATGAAGTCGCGAATACTTAAATCGAGATTAGAATTCAGCATAGCGACCGCCTGCTGAGGTCCGCCGCTGGCATAGGCGGCATTGGCCTTATTGTAATCGCCGTTGGTCATATTCAGGTACGTATCACGATAGACCGAGCACAGCTTCATTTCCTTACTTTCGTTGTTGATGGCCACGATGATGATCGTATCGCTGTGGCCCGTATATTCGGTACCGAACAGCGCCACCGTCGTATAGTCTTCCATGGCTTCGATCGTTTCCGCATCCAGCTCGGTATTGATCTCCAGCTCTTCCTCTTTCAGTTCGGTTCTTACTATATTATCCGAGGTTTTCTTATATTTAACGAAGACAACAACGAGAAGCAGGATCACAAGGATCTCGATGACAAACAGGAGAACCCGGCCCGCTACGCTCTTTTTCTTTTTTCTCTTTTTCCCTTTGGTGGATTTCTTTTTTGCAGTCGCCATATTACTTAACTATAGCCATTTCCCTATTATCTGTCAATTGAAAATCCCCTGTTTCGTAACAATTTCGTAACTATTAGGGAAACGCTGATTAAAGCGTTTCC
>JAFSXC010000123.1 GCA_017450105.1 Lachnospiraceae bacterium
GAGCGAGGGGGCCGAAGCCGTTATGCCGGACCTCATGGACTTTATTCTGTATTGCTGCTTCAATACGAACTTCAAGGCCGATATGCTCGGCTTCAGCAACAAAACGCGGTTCTACAACAACCTCGGCATCCTTGCCCTCGAATGGCTGCGGTCCGCGGCGCGGGATGCGTTTAAGAGATCCGTTCATTTTGATCCGCCGGCCCGGATCGAAAAGCTGGCCGAATACGCCGAGCCCATCGTCTCCACCGGAAACCAGACCGGAGAAGGATGGTTTCTGACCGGGGAAATGATGGAGCTGATCCACATGGGCGTGCCGAACATCGTCTGTACCCAGCCCTTCGGCTGCCTGCCGAACCACATCGTGGGCAAGGGCGTGATCAAGAAGCTAAGGCATGAAAACCCCTATGCGAATATCGTGGCCATAGACTACGATCCCGGCGCCTCCGAGGTCAACCAGCTCAACCGCATCAAGCTGATGCTCTCTTCTGCCGTGAAGAATTTAAACCAAACTTAAGAATTCGTCTTTGCGTCATAAATAAGGCACATTCCGGGCTGTGGAGGCAGGCGGCGGGGAGCTTCGGATAGCCCCTTCAAAGCTCCTTATAAAAGGAGGTCAGCTCCGGCAGCTCACGAAATTCAAGCCTTTGGTAAAACCGATAGGCAGGCTGATTTCTGTCCGTCATCAGGAATATGGTATTCAGGTTATGCTCCTTGAGCTTTTCTCCGATCAGCTCAAAGAGCAGCCTGCCATAGCCCTTTCCCTGGTAATCGTTTCGGATGCACAGCTCCTCGATAAAGTATTCCGTGCCCTTATACCAGTGCTTGATCCTTCCGAGGGACATCCCGATCAGTTGTTCTTCCTCATACAGGCCAAACAAAAGCGAGCCCCGCACCTCGATCAGGTCCTTCAGGTATTCGTTCAGTTGTTCCTCATCGCTCCATTCCTCATTCCAGGGCGGCCCCGTAAAGACCGACCGAAACAGGTCCTTTATCTCTTCAAGATCGGATTCAAAGATCTCCTGAATGTTCATTTTTATCCTTCCCTCCTTATATGCAGCCGTTCTCAGCCCTCAAAAAGCTCCGGTCTTCGTTCCCTCGTCAGGCGCTTTGCCTGTTCCTCTCTCCATTTTCGTATTTCCTCATGATTCCCCGACAGCAATACCTTAGGTACCCTGTCTCCTCGAAAATCCGCCGGCTTCGTATATTGCGGATATTCCAGGAGGTTCCGATGGAAAGACTCAGCCTCTGCTCTTCCGCTCCTTAACACGCCCGGGAGGAGTCTTGCTGCCGCGTTCGCGACCACCTGCGCAGCAAGCTCCCCCCCGGTCAGAATATAGTCTCCGATGGAGATCTCCTCATCCACATAACGGAAAATTCGTTCATCCATTCCCTCATAGTGGCCGCAGAGCAGGATCAAATGCTCCTCCTCTGCCAGAATCCAGGCCTTTTTTTGGCTAAAGACCTCCCCACGCGGCGTCAGAGCCACGGTACGGCATGGCCCGCTGTATCGCGATTTTACCGATTCAAGGCATTTCAGCACCGGCTCACATTTCAGGATCATTCCGCCGCCCCCGCCATACGGGCTGTCATCCACATGCCGGAAGCTTCCGGCCGCGTATTCCCGCATGTCTTCTATGCATAGCTTAAGCGCCCCCAGCTCTATCGCCCGTTTTATGATATGTGCGTTGCCAAACCCCGAAAACTCCTCCGGGGCAATCGTAAGGATCGTGATCTTCACTTATCGCTTTCCCCCCTCTTTTCGGTAAGCTGCTTCTCCCTGTTTCCGGGCACCGGAGCCGCTTTCCTCGGGCCGCGGCAGCCCAGGATAGCAAAAGTCCGGATATTTAGGGACCGCTCTACTTGTCCCACCGAAAAAAACACCCCGGGTTTCCGCAAAGAAAGCCCGGGGAAATCTGCAAGTTTGTCAGCTCCGCTTAGGAGTTCCCATCCTCCTTCAGCCGGAACTGCTTTACGATATCGTCCAGATCCTCGGAAACGACCTGGCTCACATTCGCCATCTCGTTCACCTTCTCCATAAGCTCGGAGGATTCCGAGATATTCTCGGTCACCATCGAGGACGAGGAAGCGGTCTCTGTAGCGCTTTCCGCGATGGAGGACACCGCCGCGTTCACCTGTTGCATGGATTCCGAAATATAGGTCACCATATCGGAGATCTGGTCCGCCAGATCGCCGAAGGTCTCCGCGTCCGCCCCGTACTGCTGCCCGACGGAAATAAATTTCTGATAATCGGGAGCAACGGTATCGTTCATGAAGCCAAGGAGCGACAGCGCCGCCGTCTTCAGCCCGTCCACAGCCTTCTGGATCTCGTCCACGGTCGCCTGGATCTCGTCCACGGCCTCCTTCGTTTCCATTGCCAGGTTATTGATCTCGGAAGCCACGACCGCGAAGCCGCGTCCGTGCTCTCCGGCTCTCGCCGCTTCAATACTCGCATTCAGGGACAGAAGGTTGATCTGGGAAGCAATATCCGCGATGGAATCCGCAAGCGATCCGATCTTCTCGACCACCTTCGCCTGCTCTGTCGCAACCTCCAGCTCCTCGCCGCGCTGTCTGGAAACCCGGATCGCATCCTCGGAGGACGCCTTCCCTTCTCTCTCGATCTCCACAGCCTTCTTCCGGATCTCGATAACCTCCTTCTTCGTCCGCTCTGTTTCGGCCGCCAGACGTTCGACGGATTCATTCACCTCGTTGGCAGAGGCGGAAACCTGCTCGGTCGCCGCGCCGGTATTGGTCATCGCGTCATTCACACGCTCCATGGCCGCCGCGACCTCCTCAAACCGCGCCAGAAGGTCGGTCGAGGTCTCGGAAAGCTGCGAGGACGAGGACGCCACCTTGCCGCTTCCGTTTCCGATATTCCGGATCACGTCGGCATTGTTCTCATACATCGAATTAAGGGCCTTTGACATCGTTCCGATCTCATCCCTCCGCGTCACCTTCAGAGGCTCAACGGTAAAGTCTCCGCCGGCCAGCCTCTCCGCAAAGAGCTGGACACTGCTCATAACGCGGGCGATGCCGGAGGCCTGAAGGATAATGATGATGGCGCAGATGACCATTGCGATGATGCAGACCAGAATGGAAATATTGACCATACGGTTCACATCCCTTAAGATCTCCTCCTGGGTAATGGTCAGGCCCATCTTCCAGCCCAGCTCCGGGACGGTATCCCAATAGAGCAGGCGTTTCTGCTTATCCCATTCGAAGTTTCCGTTTCCGGTATCCGTGCTTTTGATCTGGGAAACATAGGATCCGAGCTCCGTCGACGAATCGATCGTCATTCCTTCCGCGGCCGCGTCCGGGAACGCGGGATGATAGACATAGACGCCGGCCGAATCGGTAAGCCAAACGGTACCGGTCTCGCCGACCTTCACCGCCGCGAGCTGCTCCTGCACGCTCGTCAGCATCAGGTCCACGGTCACACAGCCGAGGAAGGTCCCTTCCGCGTCCCGGATCGGCGCAGAGCAGCTTGCCATGATGAGTCCGGAGGTAGCGTCGTAATACGGGTCGGTAATAACCGCTTTATTTCCTGTCTGCGATTTCGCGTTCAGATAGTATTCCTGCGCGAAGTAATCGTATTCCTCGTTGGAGTAATCCCAGGTTTCCAGAAGCTCGCCGCCGTTCCATTTTCCTTCGGCATCCACCTCCTTATACCAATACGGCCCGTAATAGGTCTCCTCCGGGTCGTAAACATTCGGTTCAAACCATAAGCCGGAGCCCAGTACCATATCGTCTCCGGTCACAAGCGCGGTCAGCACATGCTTAAATTCCTCAATACTCGCCGACTGATACACGCCGCCGACGGAATTGGCCAGCGTCTCGGCCTTTGCCTTGATGGAATCAAGCTCCCCGCTGATGTAGTTCGTGTGTTCCCCGAGGACCGCCGCCATCTCACTCTGGGTACGCTGCATTATGATGTTTTTGCTGATTGTGCTCGTCATGAACGCGAGAACCAGGAGCGAGACAAGAACGAGCGGAAGGATCGAAAGGATCAGCTTCCATTTAATGGACATTCCTTCGGTTCTCGTCTTCGTTTTTGTCGCTTCTTTCTTTGCCATAGTTTACCTCCGTTTGTGAAAAATCCCATTCTATTTTATCATCTGCGCACCCGTGGCGCAACAGAAAGAAACGGCTTTTCAGAGCTTCTTCAAAATCTCCTGCCGCCTTCCGTCCATCAAAAACAGCCGGCTGTATTTCAGATACTCCTCATGCGGATGCTCCGCAAGGAAAACGGCCGTATCGGCGTTTCTCGTAAGCGAGGTAACAAACAAAAGCAGCTCCCTTTCCTCCCCGAAGGAAGCCCTGAGGAACTCGAAAATATGCGTCAGCGTCTCCTCCTTCGGCGCATTGCGGAAGGCGTCAAACAAAAGGACGGTCAGCGCCAGCCTTTCATCAAAGGGCGCCTTCATCGCTCTTTCGTAGATCGGTCCGTCGGCCCTGCCCGCCAGGATCGCCTGAAGTGCATCGTCCTTCAGGAAGGACCGGTAAAGCGTAAGGAAGGCCGTAAAATCCTCCGCGATCTCCTCGTCATGGAGAAACTCCCGCACGGTCTCCGCCGTGATCAGAACACCCTGACGCTCATAGGCAAGGATCAGCTTCGACAGGTCCTCCCAGCCTCTGGCGGTCACAAAGGACGGGTCGTCCGTGTCCTCACGTATCCTGTAAAAATGGTCATTTTTCAGCTCCAGATAGGCCCTTATGGCCCCGTGAACCCCGGCATTTTCCGCATATTCCATCCATGCGGCAAGCGAAGGCTCGACCTTGATCTCCCGCACACGGTCCAGGGTCACCAGATCAAATTCCCTTGCGCTCTTATTCGCCCAAAGGGGATTCCCGGCCGCGACCAGGATCCACCCGTCGGGAAGCGGCTCGTTCGCAAAGGTCTTAAACTGCAGGAACTGTAAGAGCGCCGGATGCAGCGTCTCCGAAACGCAGTTGATCTCATCCAGAAAGAGGATGCCCTCGGTCCTCCCCTCATCCCGGATCTTATGATGTACCTCGGCAAGGATCTCGCTCATCGTGTACTTCGTCACACTCACCTTTCTCCCGTCAAATTCCTCCTCCCGGATCATCGGAAGCCCCACCGCGCTCTGCCTCGTCAGATGTGTGATCGAATAGGACAGAAGGCCGATGGAAAGGTCGGAGGCGATCTCCTCCATGATCTGCGTCTTCCCGATGCCCGGAGGCCCCATCAGAAGGATCGGGCGCTGCCGCATCCGCTCGATCACAGGCCTTCCCTTCCCGTCTCTGGCACGGTAGGCTTCGATGGTATGAATGATCTCCTGTTTTGCATCACGGATGTTCATCTCTTCTCCTCCTTCAGCCGCAGGTGGATACACCACGACGGTACGGCGCTTTCATCATAATCCTCCAGAAAAAGAAAGGCTGTCGGATAATCCGGTTTTTTTTCAGGCCACCTTCCTCTTCCGTCCGTAAAATACAACAGCCCCGCCGGCTTCCGGATCTGCCTCTTCCTGCGAAGCTCCTCCACATGGGAAAAGGCCGGTCCGAAGTCCGTTCCGCCTCCCCCATGGGGCTGAAAGCGGGTTAAAAGGGCCCTTGCCTCCTCCTCATTTTTCACTACGTCATCGGACCGCACCCGGTCATCGCATTGCAGCAGATGGACCCTTGCATTGTGCCGGAAATTCTGCCTCCCCAGAAGGATCCCAAAGGCCTCCCGGAGAAAGCCCTTCACCAGCTCCCCCTTTGTGGAATAGCTGGTATCGATCACAAGGATGAAGTCACGAAGCCGCCGCTCCTCCCTGCTCTCCAGAGGCTCGATCAGCGGCACATCCCCGTACAGGGAAAGCCCATAGGTATAATAGCCGAGATCAAACTCCTCGGGATGGATGCCAAGCTCCTCCGTGAACGAGGAAAACCGCCTCAGCAGCTTCTGATAGTCGTTTCCCTCCTTCGGCTTCAGCTCCCCTTCGAAGAGCACCTCGCCGCCGTTTCCGTCCTCAACCCCCATTTTCCGGCGCTCACGTTTTGCGTTTTGCAGCGCCTCTTCCCAGCTTTTTTGAAGCATCTCCTGTTCCGGGTTTTTTTGTTTTTCCCGGGAGGGCCTCGGCCAAAAGCGGTGGTCGTCGACGAAAAACTCGGCCGCAAGCGACCTCTTGTCCTCCTCCTTCGTATCGGAAAAGGCCTCCCCGATCCGGGCGGGTCCGACCGCCTTTGTTTCCTCAAGCTTACGGTAAAGCTCCTGCCGGACGAAGGTGAGGGGGCGTTTTAGGATCGGGCTGTCCAGGCGGTCGATCAGGGACTCCGCGAATACGTCGCAGGAAAGATGAAAGCTCCTCCGGTCTGCCGCCGCCGGAAGCCAGAGATGGCCGTAGAGACAGTGGAGCAAAAGATGCAGCAGAGCGCGCAGAAGAAATCTTTCGTTTTTCCGGTAAAGCGCGATCAGACGCTCCGCCGGATAGTACAGAATTTTCCCGTCTGTGGCAAAGGCGCGTAATGTGTCCATCGGCTGCGGCGTCAGAAGAGACACCGCCTGCGCAAGATAGGGATACTCCTTCAGCAGCTTCTCCCACAGCGCGTCGAGGATCTCCCTGCCGATCCGGTATTCCCATTTTTCCTTTGTTTCCATCAATGGTTTTCCTGACATGGAATCCTCCGGGTTTAGCCGGCGGCAGAAGCCGCTGTGATCAGGATTAGATTTCCCTCCAGGAAGCCGGCCGCAGAAGCCCTTCGGATCGCGAACCGCCGCGCCTCCGGAGAAACCAGGCCGCAGTCCAGAAGAAGGCGCAGCTCGTCCTTCATACGGCGGTCAATGATCTCACCCAATACCTTTTTCTCATTGCTTCTGAAAAAATCCCGGTATCTCTCCTCCGCCTCCCCGCTTAAGTCCACCGGGAATCGAAGGCGGCAGGCCGCCATGCGAAGCAGCGTGAGGAGCGATTCCTCCTGGCAGGCCTTAAGGAAGCTGGCATCATACCCCCGGAAATCAAAGACCTCATCCCGAAACTGCTCCCGGATCCTTTTCCCCTCTCCTTCGATCCGAAGCCCGAAGATATGCGCCGGCCCGATCTCCTCATAGCTTTCCGTAAATTCCGGAAACAGGATCCGCGCCTCCTCCGTTCCGTCGCAGAGAAAAGAAACCTGAAGCTCCGATCTCCATTGCTTCAGAATCCGCCTCAGGCCGGTTCTGTCCTTCGGCTTCGCGTTCAGCCTCAGACGCTTCAGGTTCCGGCAGTTCATAAAAGCCCCGTCCCCGATCTCCGTCAGCCTGTGTCCGACCGTAAGAGACCGGAGGTTTTTGCAGTCGTAAAAAGCAAAAGCGCCCAAAGCCGTCACCGTATTCGGCAGCACCGCCGTCTCCAGAAGGTCCCCGCAGACAGGCAAAAGAGCAGACGTCGCCTTATAGGCTTTTCCGTCCGTTTCTTCCTTCCTCCCGGCAGGCTTGTGGTCCGAGAAGCAATACGCCCCGATCTCCGTGAGCTTAAGCCCTTCTGCCTCCTCCGGGATCAGAACCTCTCCGTCGCTCCCGTAAAACCGTAAAAGCCTTGCTTCCTTCTCATTTATCCTCTCAATATCCAGATTTTGCATTCCTATATGCTCCCGGCTTCTTTAGGGAAATCCATCCATCATTATAACCCCGGCAGGCAGGATTTGCCATAAAATGCTTTTCTGGAGGGGATGTGAACGAATGTCAGTAACTTAAGCCCATATATTTCCTCGGAGCGCGAGTAAGAGGGCCCCGGACCGAGCACGGGGGGACCGATGCTTTTCCGGGAGGACATTCTTTTCGCGGGGCCCCCGCGCACAGAGTCTGGGAGATGGCTTACGGGAGCGACGCCAATATGTAAATTTGCTTAAGTTACTGACATTGGGATGTGAACAGTAACGTCGAATTGGATTGACAGATGTGTTTGTACAGAGTAATGTGGAATTCTAAGAAATTCGCAGAGGGAAGCGCTTCGCGCTGCGGATTTCGCGCGGGAAACGCATTCATCAGCGTTTCTAAGGAATAATAAGAGTATCGGGAGTTATCATATGCAGAAAATAAAGGATTTTTTAAAGACAAGGAGCCGGCGGATCGTCATGTCCCTGGCCGGGGTGATCATCTGCGCGGTCAGTGTAGGCGTCTTTAAGCTCGCCGCCCTCGGTGTTGACCCCTTCCAGTCCCTGATGAGTGGGCTGGACGCCCTGATCCCCGTGCCCTTCGGGACCCTGTACGTGATTGTAAACGTAATTCTTCTGGTGTTCAGCCTGATCGCGGACCGTCACAACATCGGCCTGGCCACCTTTATCAATCTGTTCCTTCTCGGCTACATTACCCAGTTTACCTATGATACCCTGCACCGGCTGATCCCGAATCCGTCGATGGTCGTCCGCGTGATCTGCCTGATCATCGGGATCGTGGTCATCTGCTTTGGCTCCGCCCTCTATATGACGGCGGATCTCGGCGTTTCCACCTATGATGCCGTAGCCATCGTCATGTCCTCGAAGTGGAAATGGGGAAAATTCAAATACATCCGTATCTGCACAGACCTCGTGTGTGTAGCCGCCGGCTGCATTTTATTCGTAGCCGCCAAAAACCCGGTCTCCCAAATCCCCACCATAGCCGGCATCGGCACCATCATCACCGCCTTCTTCATGGGACCCTTAATCGACCTCTTCAATCGAAAGATCGCGCAGCCGATGCTTAAGAGGAAGCGCGGATAAGGCAGGAGCCTGATATGGCTTCTTTTTCGCCACCTCGCCTGCGGTTTTTCCGGTAAATTTCCCATCCGAAACCGCCCGGATCCCGTTCACGAATACATGCGCAATTCCCTCCGGCTTCGCATCCGGGACCTGCTCGTTCACGGCCATGTTCTTCAGATCGATCACCGTAATATCGGCCTTGAAGCCCGGCCTTAAATACCCGCGGTCCGCGATTTTAAAGCGGTCCGCCGCAGCGCCGGTCATTTTTCGCACGATCGTTTCCAACGGCATATTATATTTCTTTGCCAATACGAAAAACTGCGGGAAGGTCTGGAAGGCAGCAATGTTCTGCAGCCCCTTTTCCTCAACCCAGGCATCGGTAATAAAGATCGATAAATCATCCTCCATCAGGCGCTTTACGATCTCATCATTATAATACTTCCCGAGAAAGATACTCCCCTTCCGATCGGACAGCTCCACCAGCTTAAGGTACATATCAAGAGGCTTCAAGCCCTCCTCCTTCGCCGCATCGAGTACCGTCTTCCCCTCATATTCCCTGTGTTCGTCGGAAATAAAGGCGATCTTCAGGTCATCCCAGTCAATACCGAACAGCTTCCGGTACAAAAAGATCGTCAACGCAAGCTTCATGCGGTTACCGGACTTCTTCGCCTCCTCCTTCGACAGCGCCGCGTACCAGGCCGGGAAGACCACGGTAATCACCGAAGCGCCAAAAAGTCGTTATGGGAATGGGAATCGATAAGACCGGGACAGACCTCAAGGCCCGATACATCGATGACCTGATCCGCCTGGTCACAGGCCGCTTCTCCTACCGATAC
>JAFSXC010000124.1 GCA_017450105.1 Lachnospiraceae bacterium
CAAAGCGTCTCTTTGTTTCAGATAGAGCTCATCCGTCAGATCGAAGGAAACCTCCTCCAGACGAACATGCGTCACTTCATCGTCAAGCTTTTTAAGAAGTGCCTCCGCGAGTAATTCGGTTCTTGATTGTTCTCTGACACACGCGTCAATATAAAGAATCATTTTTTCTTCCCCTGTTCCACACTCTTGATTTCATCCCTGGATGCCCCCTTCAGGGCATACGTGTCAAAAGCCGGCGTGTCCGGTATCCGGATTTCTACGCTCGTAAGCTTGCAAAAAGCGGCATCCCCCTTCTCGAGGCTGACATCAAAGACATGCCCGCCGCACCTTTTATCCTCCGAAAGAAAGTGCAGATGCCATCCCGAAGCGTCAGCCATTCCTTCACTTTTTCAACGGTGTCCATTTTTTCAAGTTTTTCCTGTCTCTTTGACCGGAAATGGCAGACAGCGGCAAAGGGAACTCCTCTCTCCTTCTCCGCCGGAACCGCTTCCCCGTTGTTTTTGACCCGGTAGCAGCTTCCATCCAGTACAATCATCTCGCCGTCAACATCTTCAAAGGTTCCAAGCCCAATGTCCCCATGTGTCAGTAATTCTTCCACCGTGATCACAGATTTCGAATAGCCAAGAGCCAGAGCCTGCAGGGTTGACACCTGAAAATATTTCCCGTTTTTCTGATTCATTTTCTTCCTTTCCCCTTTCGGGAATGACTATGGCAACAGAATATCATATTTTTGTCATCCTGCAGAAAAAAAATATACAAACAAAAAGAATTATGTTATGATGACCGCGACAGTTTTCGTTGTTTAAAATATGAGGGCAGAACCTTGAAACATTCCATTCTGCAGCAGTTAAAGCAATACAAAGGCGTTTTTCTCGCAGCGCCGATACTGATGATCGCAAGCGGGATCATGGAGACACTGATTCCGCTGATGACAACTCACATTGTAGACGAAGGCATCGAGCAAAGCAACATCTCCGAGGTTCTCCGCTGGGGCGGCTATATGCTGATATTCGCAGCGGGTGCCCTGATTTTCTCGCTGCTCGGATATGTCTTTTCCGCCAAAGCCTCCTCCGGCCTGGCCGCAAATCTGAGAGCAGCCCTTTTCGAGCGTATTCAGAGCTTTTCCTTCGCGGAGCTGGACAAATTCGGTGTACCGAGCCTGGTTTCCCGTCAGACAACGGATGTAACCAATATCCAGACCGCGGTACAGACAATTCTGACTCAGTTTTTCAAAACGCCTGTGGCCATTGTGTACTCCCTTGTTCTGACCATGCAGCTGAATGTGCAGCTTTCTCTGGTTCTCATCATCGGTGTCGTCATCATCGGCATTTTTCTGTCTGCCATCATCCTTCGGAGCATAAAATTATACAGCCGGGTTTATATGGATTACGACGGGATGAATCACCTGGTTCAGGAAAATGTGACAGGGATTCGGGTAGTAAAATCCTTTGCCCGGGAAAAGCATGAAAGCGAGCGGTACGAAGCCTCCGCCGAAACGGTTCGAAAAGGATTTGTCCGGGTGGAAAGGCTTCTTGCCTTTAATAATCCTGTTATGATGCTGGCGCTGGAGTTCTGCTTCATCGGCATCGCCTGGATCGGCGCTCGCTTTATCAGCGTCAGAAGCATGACCTCCGGCGATCTGACCGGGTTCATCGCCTATGCCTTTCAGATCATGTCCTATATGGCCATGATCGTGCTTTCCTTCGTGCAGCTTTCCTCCAGCTTCGCCTCCATCCGCCGGGTGCGTGAGGTTCTGGAGAAGAAAAGCTCCATACAGGATCCGGATTCACCGGTAACGGAGATGAAAGACGGCTCCATCTCGTTCTCCGGGGTCTCCTTCCGCTATCAGGAGGGAGAGGGAGAAAACGTGCTGGAGAACATCGACCTTTCCATCCATGCCGGTGAAATGATCGGCATCGTGGGAGCCACAGGCTCCTCGAAAACCTCCCTCGTAAGTCTGATTCCCCGTCTTTATGATGTAAAGAGCGGCGCCGTCAAAGTGGGCGGAAAGGATGTCCGGGACTATGACGCGGATACGCTGACCCGGGGAATCGCGATGGTTCTTCAGAAAAACGTGCTGTTTTCCGGTACGATTCTGGAAAACCTGAGGTGGGGGAAGCCCGATGCCACCCTGCAGGAATGTGAAGAGGCCTGCCGGATGGCCTGTGCCGATGCTTTCATTGCGGAAAAAGAGAACAAATATGACGAGGTTCTGGAACAGGGAGGCTCCAATCTTTCCGGAGGGCAAAGGCAGCGCCTGTGCCTTGCCAGAGCACTGATCCGAAAGCCCCGGATCCTGATTCTGGACGATGCTCTTTCCGCATTGGACAGCGCGACGGAGGCAAAGATTCGAAGCACTCTGAAAACGGATATGCCGGAAATGACAAAGGTGATCATTACCCAGCGTGTCGGCTCCGTCCGCGATGCGGATCGGATCCTCGTGCTGGACAAAGGCCGGGTTCTGGGCTTTGATACCCACGAAAGGCTGCTGGGGAACTGCAGTCTCTATCGCGAGCTCTTCGCTGCGGCGGAGAACGAGGGAAAGGAGGGAGCCGCATGAAGAAGGCGCTCGTACGTCTGCTGAAATATATTACAAGCCGCTACCGCTTCTTTTTCTGGGTCACCATGCTCTGTGTGGTGCTGTCGGCGCTGACCTCCGTGGGCGCCTATTCCTACCTGTCGGCGCTGGTGGATCAGTACATTACTCCGCTAATCACCATGACGGATAAGACAGCAGGATTTCTGGCCCTCTCTCAGGCGCTGATCCTTCTGGTGGTGCTGTTTGTGGCCGGAGTGCTGGCTCAGTTTATTCAGGCGAGAGCCGTAGCGCGCATGACCAACGGAACCATGTTCGCCCTGCGCCGGGATCTTTTTGACCGGATGGAGCATTTTCCGACCGGCTATTTCGATACCCATACCCGGGGAGAGATCATGTCCGTCTACACCAATGATACGGAAGCGATCCGCCTGATGATAAGCCAGGGAATCCCGAATATCGTATCCGCTCTTATAACCATCGTTGCCATTGTGATCGCCCTTCTGGTGCTCAACATTCCTCTGGCTCTTCTTTCCATGCTGATGGTGGGGCTCATCGTGCTTGTCAGCATGAAAATCATCGGCGCCGCCGGAAACAGCTATTCGGCGCAGCAGGAGCAGCTGGGCGGCCTGAACGAATATGTGGAGGAAATCTTCAGCGGACAGAAGGTGGTGAAGGTATTTCGCCGGGAAAAAAAGTGCATGGAGGAATTTCGCGAGAAAAACGAGGAACTCCGCAAAAGCGCTTACGCGGCCACGAAATACACCGGCATTGTCAGCGCGGTAAATATGCAGGCCGGAAATATCGTTTTTTATTTTCTTTTTGCGGTCCTTTGCAGCATCTTTGTCATCAACGGCTGGGGCGGCATGACCATCGGAAAAACCATCGCCTTCCTCTCCCTTTCCAAAACCATGAATGTGCCGGTGATTCTGGCCTCCGGGCAGATATACTCCTGCGTGACGGCTCTTGCGGGCGCAAAGCGGATCTTTGCGATGATCGATGAGAAGCCGGAAGAGGATGAAGGAAAGAGAACCATCGCTCCCGGAGAAATCAGAGGACGGGTAGAGCTTAAAAGTGTAAACTTTTCCTATGTTCCCGGAACGCAGGTTCTTACCGACATCAATCTCCTCGCGAACCCGGGGGAGAAAATCGCCATCGTCGGATCCACCGGCTCCGGCAAGACCACCATCACGAATCTGCTGAACCGGTTTTACGATCTGGACAGCGGAGAGATTCTTCTGGATCAAATCCCGGTTTCCTCCTTCCGCAAGGAGGATCTGCGGCGTCAGATCGGAATCGTCCTGCAGGACACGCATCTGTTTACCGGAACCATTCTCGACAACATCCGCTACGGAAACCCGCTTCTTTCGGATGAGGACTGCGTCAAAGCAGCGGAAACCGCCCGGGCAAGCGATTTCATCACCCGTCTCCCGAACGGCTATCACACGCTTCTGACGCGGGACGCGGAGAATCTGGCCGAGGGACAGAGACAGCTTTTGAATATTGCCAGAGCCGTGGCGGCAGACGCGCCGATCCTGATTCTGGACGAGGCCACAAGTTCTGTGGATCCCAGAACGGAGAAGCTGATTCAGGAGGGCATGGACAATCTCATGAAGGGGAGAACCTCCTTTGTCATCGCCCACCGCCTTTCCACCATAAAGAACAGCGACAACATTCTTGTGCTGGATCACGGACGGATCATTGAAAGCGGAAGCCACAATGCCCTTATGGAAAAAAAGGGTGCGTATTACAACCTGTACCAGAGAGGGCAGGAATAAAAGGGAGGGTGTTATGGAAGAGATCAAATTGCTGCAAAGCGAAAAGCACAGCGTGGTTGTTGGATTTTCCGGAAAGATCAGCATTGATAACGCGTCGGAAGCGGAAAAGGCGCTTTTCGAAATCCGCAGACAAAACCCCCAGGGTGGTCTGGTCTTTGATTTTGAAAAGCTGACCTATATTTCCAGTGCGGGTCTTCGGGTTATTCTGAATATCGCACAGAAGGAAAAAGAAAACAAAGTAAAAATCTTCAATATTTCTCCGGAGATTTATGAAATTCTGGAGGATACCGGATTCATAAATATATTCGAAACCCACAAGGCCTTGAAAAAGTACTCCACGGAGGGCTTTGAGCTCATCGGCAAAGGAGCAAACGGGGAAGTTTATCGTGTGGACAGGGAAAACATCATAAAGCTGTTCCAAAAATCCGCGTCCCTTGAAACCATCGACCGGGAGCGAAAAATGGCGCAGCAGGCACTGATCGAGGGAGTTCCTACAGCCATTTCCTATTCCGTTGTCATGGCGGACGACCGGTACGGGATCATGTTTGAGCTGATCGACGCGGACACTCTTTCCGCCACCCTGAAGGAAAATCCCGGGGAATATGATGCTTATACAGACAAATATATCCGGCTGTTTCAGAAGATCCATGCCATCAGGGGTGACGAGTCCCGCTTCCTGAACATCAAGGAAGTTTATTACGACGCCATAAAAGAGTCCGCGGAGTTTTACACCGATGAGGAGCAGGACAGGCTTCGCGCTCTGGTGGATTCGGTTCCGGAGACGGGGACGCTGATCCATGGGGATTACCATCCCAACAACATCATGGTGCAGAACGGGGAACTGATCCTGATCGACATGGGCGATATGACCATCGGTCATCCGATCTTCGACTTCCTTGCCACGGCAGCCACTCAGGTGAATCTGGTCAAGCTCAGCCCGGAATATGCAGAGTTTCACACCAGAATGCCGGCGGAGCTTATCACAAAAACCTGGAGGCGGCTCATCGACAGCTATTTTGCGGATTATTCCGAAAAAGAACGTGAACGTATAGAGGATCAGATCTGTATGTTCTCCAAACTGAAGGTGGCTCTCAGCCCCTACTTCGGAAGAGGCGCAGCGCCTGAGATCCTTCAGGCCAGCATCGCCGACGCCAAAGCAAATTTTCTGCCAGTCATCGACAGTCTGATCGGTTCGGTGGACTGGTAAAGGAGCGGTGCCATGAAACGAATCGTATTATATACAAGCAACAGCAAATACAGAGACAAAAACAGCAACTGTACCGTTTACCCAAAATGGGCCGCCCAGTGGGATCAGACGGCGGCGCGGCATCCGGATTATGAGATCTGGCTTGTGGCGCAGCCAAACGGCAGATATTATCTTGACATCCAAAACGGAGAGCTTACCGAAAGGCCGAAGGGAATCCATCTTAAAATTCTCCCCATGGAGGCGAAACGAAAGGAATTTGTCGAAGCCGTGGCGGAGCTTGAACCGGATCTTGTCATCGCCATGCCGGGACCCGTCAGCGGCTATGACTGGAACGGGATTCGGGACGCCGATATCGCCGAGGGACTGAGGAAACGGGGGATTGAGACCATATGCTATTCCTCCGAGACCGCGCTGAACTGCTTTGACAAATGGCGCACGCATCAGGTTCTGAAAGCAAACGGCTTTCGGATTCCGGATGCGCTTTATCTGCATTACGAGCTGTTCACCTCAAAAAAGCTGGACGCGGTTTCCACAGGGAATGTCTATCAGGAACACATCCTCTGGGAATTGGAGAATCTGAAAATGCCGGTTGTGATCAAGAGCACCACCGGCTCCTCCTCCATGGGAATCTTTGTCGCGAAGGATTTTGAGGAAGCAAAGAATTACCTCTTATCAGAGGCTCTGGTCGAGGATGTCCTGATCGAGGAGTTTCTGGAAGGGGAGGAATACGGAGCCGAGGTGCATGGTGACAGGAACGGTTACGTAATCACACCGCCCTATCGGATTTTCAACACCGTACAGGGACAGCTGAACGATCCCTTAGGCGCCACTACCCTGAAATACGGACCAATTCTGGACGAAAATCTCCATATCGAAGAGGTGAGAAGCGAACTGAAAAGAATGGCGGATCTTCTGGGATTTTCCGGGATCATGGAGATCGATCTGGTTCTGGTCAGGGGAACCTGGTACATTCTGGAGATCAACAACCGCTGGTCCGGGCTTACAACACTGATCACGGCATCTCAGGAAAGGCTTCCCTATGACGTATATCTGGACGAGGCGGGAGGGGATCCGGATCGCCTGAATGACGTCAGGAACCTGAAATATGCCCTTCAGTTCAAAATGCGGGAAGCGGATCCAAAAACCCTTGAGAGCATTTCCGGGGAACCGGGGATGAAGAGCGTTATCCAGTATGAAGTGAGACTCCCGGGAAAAGAGCCCTTTTCCTTTAACGATGCGGTTATGGGCGGATATGATTCCATGCCGGAGCTCCTGGCCGGTTTTGAAGCTCTGCAGAAAAAATTTCCGGAGCTGATCTCCAAAGAACTGGTGACGGCGCTGAAAGAAAAGGAAGCAGATTCTTATGTTGTTGATCAAAGAGTATGACAGGGAACGGAATTACCGCACGTTATCTTCGGCTCCGGGGCTGTTTCACCGGGCACTGGAATGCGTGCTTTTGGGAGAAAAGCGTTTCCATGTAAAAAATCCGAATGGGGAGGACTACGATCTCCTTTATACAGAAAACCAGAGCTGGGCAGAGAGTTCTCCGGAATACCCCAACTCCCCGCTGTTTCATCAGGATCCTTTGTATCCGCCCTATCTGGTTTATGAGGAAGCGGATACAGAAAAGCTCTGCTTTGATGTCTTCGACGGGTTCAGGCAGGTATGGTTTCAGGAGGTCAGCGAATACACGGTGGTGCTGACAAGGCTTCTGCTTTCCCATACGAACATGTCAGTTCTCTGGAAGGACGGGCGGATACGCTGGTTCTTTCCGGAGGAGGAGAAAATCACAATAACCGGGGAAGAACCGGGCAGTCTGGACGAGCAGACCCTTAAGGTCATAAACACTTTTCACGCCTCTGCCTTTACCTGCGATTTTGTTACGATGGATCCGGTGGTGCTTTTTCATCATGTCTTTGTCCTGCAATGGCTGACAAAGCTTCCCATGAAGCAGGTGAAATATGCTGAAATTCTGGTCGCGCAAAGTGAAGGAATCGGCAGCATTTTAACGGTCTATGCCAGAGCCAGGCATTTTATGGAACGATTCGGAGTGGAGGTGACTTTGCAAAGGGGCAGCGCCCGCTATGCCGATCACATCATCGAAAAATATTTCACCATCCCCCTGACACCGAAGGATTCGGATGAGACCAATACGATTTACCTCACAAATTATTACGCTCTTCTGTTTACGAAGATGCTCCGTGTAACCTCGGGACATGATTTTGATGCCTCCAATCTGAATCCGAAGTTTCTTTCCGAGATGAAGGAGTATGGAGACGAGGTTTTTTCCGGTCGGAAAATGCTGGGGCTTCTCCTTCGGGGATCGGATTACATCGCCTCCGGCATGAGCGGCGCCTCTGCTCCGGTTACCGTGGAATCGACTCTGCCAAAGATCCGGGAATGGATGGAGGAGGGAGACTACGACGGGATTTTTCTTGCCACGGAGGATCAGGACATTCTGGGCAAAATGACGGCGGCTTTCCCCGGGAAAATCCGGGTGGTTTCCCAGGAGCGCTACAGCATCACGGATTTTGCGCGGGAAAACGTGACGACCATCAGCGAGCTGGACAAAAAGCGGCATTCCACAAAAGTGGAATACGATGCGTTTGTGGAGGATTCTCTTGTAAATTATTTTTATGCCCTCTACCTTCTTTCACGCTGCGAGTCCTTCATGTATTCGGGACAGTGCGGCGGCATTGTTATGGCGAAGGCTCTAAAGCCGGAGGGCTTCAGACGAATGTGGTGTTTTGCGGAGAATAAGGAAGGTTATAAGCATGAAGATCAGAAGAATACGTCTTCCCCATCTGTATAATTTCCGGGATCTCGGGGGATACGAAGCAGAAGGCTCTGCAACAGAATGGGGCAGGCTTTTCCGCGGGGACTGTCCCGCGGACCTGACAAAGGAGGAATGGACCAGGCTGAAGGGCATGGGGATCCGGCACATCATTGACCTGCGCAGTACGTATGAGATGCAGGAGGCTATGGTCAGGCCGCCGGATGGAATCCGGTATCACCACTGCCCTTTTCTGCCGGAGGATCACAGTATTAAGGATCCGGATCTCGCGGTGAAGAAATTCATGGAAAGCCTTTCTCTGGATTACAGCTTTATGATGAAAAACGCCCTTGGCGAACTGGCTGAAATCCTGCGGCTTATCACGGAATGCCTTTCAGAGGGCAACGTATATTTCTTCTGCACCGCTGGAAAGGATCGGACAGGCATGACCGCGGCGGCGATTCTTTCTCTTTGCGGAGTCTCTCACGAGGACATCATCGCTGATTACTGCATCACTGAAGTTTACAATGCATATGTGATTCAGGCACGTATCCGTTCTCTGCCGGAGAACATGAAAGCCCAGATCTCGCCGGAAGCCATGGAACTGGCGGCGGCGTCCAAAGCGTCCACCATGCAAAAGCTCCTTGACTGGATGGAGACGAACGATTTTTCGGCGCTGATGGATAAAAATAAGTTTGACGAAGAAAGCAGGAAAGCCCTTCGCTCCAAACTTGTGAGTGAATCCTGACAGAAACGCAAAGGAGGGAAAAGAATGATCAGTTACAATACCAGACTGCTTTATCTGATGAAGCTCGTGGGGGATATTTCCATGTGGTACCGTGTTCTTATGAAGGCACCGGTAGACGGAAAGCTGTTAAACGAAGCGGTGCAGGAGGCCATGATCCGTTACCCCTATCTCGGGAAAAAGCTTGCGGTAGAGGACGGAACCTATGTCTATAAGGAGAACAACGCCCCCGTGCCGGTGGTGAAAGGGACAAAAAACCTCCCGAAATACGGCTCAAAGGAAGCGAATGAGCATCTGATCCTTGTAAATTACGAGGGTTCCGTCATTACTTTTAACATGAGTCATTGCTTAAGCGCGGGGCGAGGTTTTGCCCGCTGGGCCTGTTCCATTCTTTACGGTTATGAAAAGAGACTGGCCGGGAAGGAGCCGAACTGTCCCCAGATCCGCCGCCCGGATGTCCCGCCGGAGCCGGGAGAGGATTTTCTGGAGCCTTTTTCCAACCTCCCGGAGCTTCCTCCTACCTTCCGGGGCTTTGGTTCCGAGATAAGGCCACTCGCTCCGTCCAGGCTGGAGGAGCTGATCGGAGAAGACTCGGGAGACGGGTCTTATGTCACGCTTATCAAGCTGGACGCGGCAGAAGTCATGTCAAAGGTAAAGGCGTGCGGCGCCTCACCGGCCACATGGTTTGGCACCCTGTATTACAAGTCCCTTCTTTCCCTGATGAAAGAGGCTCCGGAGTGCTTTAACCTTGCCATTGCCTGTGATTCCAGTGATGAGCTGGGGCTTAAGGAAACCATGTCACTGATCACCAGATTCTTAAGCTTCCCCATCCTGAAGGATGAGTCCGGTCTTTCCGTGGGAGAACTTGCCGCGAAGGGACGCGCATTGATCAAAGAGCAGATGGATCCTTCCCTGATGATAGACATTCTGAAAAAGGAGCAAAAAGTCTTAAAGGAGATGGAGGCTCTTCCCACCATTCAGGAAAAAGCCACGTATTATGCCACTCATAACGCATCCGTTGGTCTTACACCCACCGCGCTGATAAGCTATGTGGGAAGGTATGACTTAGAGGGTCTGGATCACGTGGAGTGCTTGGAAGAAGGCGGGACCACCGGTAAAAGAGGACTGGTTATCCTCTCCCCCAAAGACAAATTCCACCTGATTCTGCACCACAGCGCGGGCGATAAGGATCGTTCTGTGGCAGCCATGGCAGAAGAGCTGAAAAAAGAGGGACTTAACCCTGAGGTCGCCTACACCCTTCCGCAGAATCACATCGGGCTTGTCTTCCCGGAGGAATGAGAATGAAAGACAGGATTAAAAGCATTTGCGGCAGAGCCTTTTCGGAAGATGAAATGTTTGAGACCCGGCACGCCATGCTCGTCACAATCACATTCGACGAGCCGCTTGACCCGGGCCGGATGTCTCAGGCGCTCCAAAAGGCGGCAGAGATCTGTCCTTACATGACCTTTTCCGCGGAAAAGGAAGAAAGCGGAATCCTCTGGTTTGTAAAAACCACATCTCCGGTAAGGCTTTCGGACCGGCTCCCGGATCGCCTTGGAGGAGCGGAAACGGACGGGCATCTCTTCTGTCTTATGGTAAAGGACAGGGAGCTTTTCTTTTACTGCCACCACGCCCTGACGGATGCCGCAGGAATGAACTGGTTTCTGGATGCCCTGTTAAACGCATACTATGGCCGGGAGACCTGTAAATATAAGGGCGCCGGAAAGCCGGATGCCGGCAGGGATCTCATGGAAACGCCGATCCCGGTGCAGAGGCCCTTTTCCCTGAACCGCCTCCTTCCAAAAGATTATTTCCGCTTTCCCGAGGCTCCCGAAGAAAAGCATGGACAGTACGCATATCGAAAAACCTTCTCGAAAAGAAGGTTTGAACTGTTTATGGCGGAAAGGAACTGCACGGAAACCGCCGCACTCTGGACATTGATCCTTACTGCGATTGAGAGAGTGCATCCCGAAAATGATCAGGTGATCGTCGGACGGAGTCCCGTGGACGGAAGAACGTTTTTCGGCGCAAGAAACACCTTTCAGAACGCCAGCTTTCCTCAGATTCTGATAAAGGCAAGTCCGGAAGAGATAAAAAATACGGACGCTCTCATCGCCCGGATTCATCAGTCCATCGCAAAGCAGACAAATCACGATGATCTGGCCTGGTATATAAACGGATATGCAGACTTCCTTCGTGACGGCAAAACGGAGCACCTGTCCGATCTGCTCAACGTTTTCACGCTTCCTGTCTGTACCAGTTACCTCGGCGAGATCATTCCGCAAGCCGCGGAGGCGCACGTAAAAGCCGTGGAGCTTAAGATGAATTCCAGCATTCCCTTCATGGCATATCTGATCGTGGTGGGGAGTGAGTGCCAGCTTTCCGTGAATCAGACCTTTGAGGATACCGCCTACAGCGAAGCGCTCTCCGCTGTGATCGAAGAGCTCCTGCCGCCTCTTCCGGAGAAAAAGAAGCCTCACTGGAAAAAGCCCGGCAATCAAAGATTTCTGGAGCGGGTGAAGGAGATCATCGATGCTTATCCGGACAGAACCGCCTTTGTGGACAGGGAGCGCGAGATCACCTACCGTGAGCTTGAAAAGGAAAGCGGAAAGGTTTATCACTATTTAAAACGCAGCGGAATCGGGAAAGAGGATTTTGTGCAGATCGTGATGCCCCGAAGCATTGGAACCGTATCTTCCATGGGAGGAGTTCTTCGCGCGGGCGCGGCCTTTGTTCCTCTTGAGGACACCTACCCCGAGGACAGGATCCGCTATATCCGGGAAGATTCCGGGAGCAAATGCGTCATTGATCAGACGCTTTTCGAAAAAATCATGGCAGAGGAGCCTTACCTCGGAGGATACGAGGAAACGGATCTGCATGATGCCTGCTACGCCATTTATACCTCCGGATCCACGGGAAATCCCAAGGGCGTGGTGCATGAATACGGAAACATTGATCAGAACGCCCTTGCAGCGCCGGAAGCGGACGACTGGCCCGTTCACCGGTTCGGGCTTCTCCCCGCGTTTTATTTCGTCGGGGCGGAGACCTTTCTGATGTCTCAGCTCCTGGAAGCAAATACCATCTACATCATTCCCCATGAGCTTTTGCAGGACTTTCGAAAGCTTACTCTATATATCGTCGAAAACCGCCTGCAGAGCTTATTTATGTCTCCCTCCCATATCCGCATTTACGAGAAGCCCAGCCCGTGGCTGGAACGCATTGAAACAGCAAGCGAGCCTGCCAACGGCCTTTATTACCCGGGAGGAATACCGGAGATTGAAAACCTTTACGGTATGTCGGAAGCCGGCTTTGTCGTTTTGAAAACGCTTCTGGACCGCGCTTACGATCCGGCCCCTGTCGGGAAGCCGGTTATCCCGGTGGATGTGCATCTCCTGGACGAGGAGGGAAACCGGATAGAAGGAGAAGGAACGGGTGAGCTCTGCTTTCGCGATGAATTTGTGAGGGGATATTTAAATCTTCCGGAGAAGACAGCTGCTGCCTTTACCGGCGGCATTTACCATTCAGGAGATATCGCAAGACGGGATAAGGAGGGCGTTTACACCATCATTGGCCGAAAAGATGAAATGATGAAAATCAACGGAAACCGCATTGAGCCCGCGGAGATCGAATACCGGATCAAGGAACTGACAGGGCTTACCCAGGTGGCCGCAAAGGGCTTTGTGACTTCCGAAAGATCCTTTATTGCAGCATATTTTCTGAAGAAGGAAGCAAAAGACAAGGGTCTTCTTATGGGAGACAGGCTTCTGATCGACCGGGAGAAGCTAAAGACGGCTCTTCCCGACTATATGATCCCCTCCGTCTTTCAGGGTCTTGATGAATTCCCCCTCACCGCCAGCGGCAAGCTTCTTAAGAAAGCGCTGCCGGAGCCTGACGGCCCGGGCGAAGGAGAACAGTATCGCTACGAAGCTCCGGCAGATGAAAAGGAGCGGCTCCTTTGTACCCTGATGGAGGAAATTCTGGAAAAACCACGCATTGGCGCAGAGGATGATTTTTATGAGTCGGGAGGCGACTCCATCAGGGCCCTGCTGCTTCTTTCTGCCCTGTCGGACAGAGGCATCGAGATCCCCCTTGGGGAGCTTACGAAACGAAGAACTCCAAGATCGCTCGCGCGTTTGATTTCCGAATGAGAAAAAATTTGTTTAAACTAACGTTTTTAGAGGAGGACGGAATGGAAAACATTATGATCGTTGATCCATTTTCGACAGGAGTGAATTTTCTGGAGGACATTCAGAAACGGGGCTTTCATCCCGTGGGACTGTGGTCCAGGAGAAGCGACGACATCTTTGAAATCATGAAGGAGGTGCGTCATCCCATTGAGCATCATTACCGGGAGATGGCGGATTTCTTTGTGGAGGAGCCGGAGTATGAGGCTAC
>JAFSXC010000011.1 GCA_017450105.1 Lachnospiraceae bacterium
AAGGTGAAATCCATAAAGCTAAAGAAATAAAAACCCGAGGAGGGCTGCCGGAGGATGGCGGCCCTTTTTTGTTTTCTGTTCACACCGCAAGGTCAGTAACTTAAGCCCATATATCTCCTCGGAGCGCGAGTAAGAGGGTCCCGGACCGAGCACGGGGGGACAGGTGCTTTTCCGGGAGGACTAATTTTCGCGGGGCCCCCGCGCACTTAAGTCTGGGAGTTGGCTTATGGGAGCGACGCCAATATGTAAAATTTGCTTAAGTTACTGACATTGAGGTGTGAACAGTAACCTTTTTTTCATTCGGGACTTTGCTTTTTGACACGGTTCTTGTATAATGTTTATCGAATTGGATTTTGGAGGTGTCTATGAAAGGCAGAATGGAGACAGAATACGGCCAGGTCATTATCGACCCGGAGGTGATCGCGACCTACGCGGGGAGCGTGGCGGTCGGGTGCTTCGGGATCGTCGGTATGGCGGCCATAAATATGAAGGACGGTTTGGTAAAGCTTCTGAAGAAGGATTATCTTTCCCACGGGATTAATGTGACCGTAGAGGAGGACGACCATATTCAGATCGATTTCCACGTGATCGTTGCGTATGATGTAAACATCGCTACGGTAACCGATACCCTGATCGATACGGTGAAATATAAGGTGGAATCATTTACGGGCATGAAAATTCGAAAGATCAACGTGATCGTCGAAGGTGTCCGGATCATCGACTGAGAGCAGGGGGAGGGTAAGCTTTTGAGTACGCAGAAAATCGATGCCCATCTGCTTCGGAAGATGTTTCTGGCAGGGGCGAAAAATCTGGAATCCAAAAAGGAATGGATTAACGAGCTGAACGTGTTTCCGGTGCCGGACGGCGATACCGGGACGAATATGACCTTGACGATCCTTTCGGCCGCGAAGGACGTGGGCGCTATTGAGAATCTGAACATGGAGCTTCTGGCCAAGGCGATCTCCTCCGGTTCCCTGAAGGGTGCCAGAGGAAATTCGGGCGTGATCCTGTCCCAGCTTTTGCGGGGGTTCTCCCGTGTGGTAAAGGACCAGGAGGCTCTGGATGCGGAGATTATCGCGGAGGCCTTTGAAAAGGCCGTGGAAACGGCCTATAAGGCGGTTATGAAGCCGAAGGAGGGGACGATCCTGACCGTTGCTTCGGCGGCGAGAGACCGGGCGCTTGAGCTTTTGGACGAGGGCGTGGATGACCTGGCGGCCTTCTTTGAGGAGATCATAAAGGAGGCAGACGACTGTCTTTCCAGAACGCCGGATATGCTGCCGGTCTTAAAGGAAGCCGGGGTTGTGGATTCCGGCGGCCAGGGGCTTGTCGAGATCCTGCGCGGGGCCTTTGACGCGTTCCTCGGGAAGGAGATCGACTACAGCTTTTCGGCGGGGCCGGCGGGCGGCTCCCTTACGAAGATTACGAAGGAGACGGAGGAAGAGATCCGTTTCGGTTATTGTACGGAATACATTATCGTCTTAAACCGGCCGCTTAAGGATAATGAAGAGAGGGAATACAAGAATTTCCTCCAGAGCATCGGTGACTCCATCGTTGTCGTGGCCGATGATGATATCGTAAAGACCCATGTACATACCAACGATCCCGGCGTGGCCCTGACAAGGGCGCTGACCCTCGGTTCCCTTTCCCGGATCAAGATCGACAATATGCGGGAAGAGCATCAGGAAAAGCTCTTTAAGGATGCCGAGAAGCTCGCGGCGGCGCAGGCCGCGGAGAGCATGAAGGAGGCGCCGAAGGAGGAGAAGAATATCGGTTTCCTGGCCGTTGCTGCCGGAGAGGGCTTAAAGGCGATCTTTCTGGATCTCGGAGCGGACGAGGTATTGTCCGGCGGCCAGACGATGAACCCCAGCGCCGGGGATATCCTCGAGGCGGCAAAGAAGGTTCCGGCGAAGAACGTGTTCCTTCTGCCGAATAATAAGAACATTATCCTTGCGGCGGAGCAGGCGGTGAAGCTTTCGGAGGACAAGAAACTCATCGTGCTTCCGACGACGACGATCCCCCAGGGGATTACGGCGCTTGTGAACTTTGTGGCCGAGATGAGCCCGGAGGAAAACGAGAAGCGGATCCTGCAGGAGATCGCGCTGGTAAAGACCGTCCAGGTGACCTATGCGGTGCGGGATACGGAGCTTTACGGGATCAAGATCAAGGAAGGCGACTACATGGGTCTCGATGACAAGCAGATCCTCTTTTCCGGCCCGGATCGCGAGGAAACGGCCTTCCAGGCGGTGTCTGCCCTGATGGACGAGGAAAGCGGAGTGATCAGCCTTTACTTCGGCGAGGATGTGACGGAGGAGGAGGCTTCCGCCCTGGCAGACCGGCTCGAGGAGAGCTTCCCCGAGGTCGAGGTCGAGGTTTCCGAGGGCGGCCAGAGCGTGTATTATTATATTATTTCGATCGAATGAGGGAGAAATATGTTTGAGGATCTTTCCGTTTCCAAGGTAAAGGGAGTGGGAAAGAAAACCGAAGAGGCCTTGCAAAATTTGGGAGTATATTCCGTCGGGGATATGCTCTCTTATTTTCCGCGGGACTATGTGGAACTGCCGGAGCCCGGCTTTTCGCCGGAGAAGGAGGGAAAACTGGTCTCCCTGATGCTTCGGGTGGACGCGATGCCGGTCACAAGACGGGGGCGGCGGATGGACGTGACCGTGACCACGGGGCGCAGCGAGGGACAGACGTTCGAGCTGATCTGGTTTCGGATGCCCTATGTCCGCAGTCTTGTGAAGGCGGGAGAGACCTATGTTTTTTACGGCCGGCTGGTTCAAAAGCCGTCCGGCTATGCGCTGGAGCAGCCGAAGATATTTCAGCTCAGGGATTATGAGGAAAGAAGAAAACGGCTGATCCCGGTCTACGCGGCTTCCTCGGAGATCAAGAGCACAAAGATCGAAAAGCTTGTGAGGACCATCTTAAGCGACCCGGCGTTTGCGCTCATGGATAATCTGCCGGCGGAGCTTCAAAAAAGACAGGGGCTGATATCCCGCCTTTTAGCGATCGAGGGGATACATCAGGCAAAAAGCCGGGAAGCGCTGATCGAGGCCAGAAAGCGGCTGGTCTTTGAGGAATTCTTTTTCTTTCTTTTGACGATGGAATCCGTAAAGGAAAAGCAGGATAAGGAAAAAAACCGCTTCCCTGCGTTCCGGGACGACTTCGTCGAAGGGCTGATCAAAAAGCTTCCGTTTTCTCTGACCGATGCCCAGACAAATGCGCTTTCGGAGATGAAGCAGGACATCGCCGGCCCCCATCTCATGCACCGGCTCCTGCAGGGGGACGTTGGCAGCGGAAAGACGATCCTGGCCTTCCTTTTGATGGCGGAAATGGCCCACAACGGCCTCCAGTCCGCCCTGATGGCGCCCACTGAGGTGCTGGCGTCCCAGCATTACGAAACCTTTCAGAGGCTGGAAGAGGAGCTTTCCCTTGACTTCCCCGTGATCCTTCTTACCGGACGGATGACGGCGGCCGAGAAGAGGGAGGGACGTAAGCGGATCGCGGAAGAAAAGGGCGCGATGGTTATCGGCACGCATGCTTTGTTTCAGGATGCGGTGGAGTTTCATTCCCTCAGCCTTGTGATCACCGATGAGCAGCACCGCTTCGGCGTCCGCCAGCGGGAGGCCCTTTCGGAAAAGGGTGAGCGTCCCCACATCCTTGTCATGAGCGCGACGCCGATCCCGCGGACGCTTGCGATCATACTCTACGGGGATCTGGATATTTCGGTGATCCATGAGCTGCCGAAGAACCGGCTGCCGATCAAGAATGCGGTGGTGGGGCCCGAGTGGCGCGAGAAGGCCTACGAGTTCATCGAAAAAGAGGTGGCAAAGGGGAGACAGGCGATGGTGATCTGCCCGCTCATAGAGGAGAGCGAGGCCCTGTCGGCGGAAAACGTTACGGATTATTCGGCGCTCCTAAAGGAGAGGTTCGGGAAGCAAATCCGCGTGGACTGTCTGCATGGGCGGATGGACGGAGCGCTAAAGACCAAAAAGATGGAGGAGTTTGCGTCGGGAAAAACGAAGGTCCTGGTTTCCACGACGGTTATCGAGGTCGGGATCAACGTCCCGAACGCGACGGTCATGATGGTGGAGAACGCAGAGCGCTTCGGGCTGGCGGCGCTGCACCAGCTTCGGGGCCGCGTCGGACGGGGGGCGGAGCAGTCCTATTGCATCTTCGTAAATACCGGGGATGAGGAAAAGAACCGCAGGCTGGAGATCCTAAAGAGCAGCAATGACGGGTTTTACATTGCCTCCGAGGATTTAAAGCTCCGGGGCCCCGGGGACTTCCTCGGCGTCCGGCAGAGCGGGGATCTCGGCTTCGTTTTGGCGGATATCTACCAGGATGCGGAGCTTTTGAAGAACGCTTCTGAGGAGGCAAAGCGCATCCTCGCGGCGGACCCGGAGCTTTCCTCACCTGAGAATGAGTGTATTAGACAGGCTTTGGATAGGAAACGGGATAGTTTTTTGGAGAATCTTAATTTGTAAATGCGTTCAGAAGGCTGGCTTCTCGGACGGAGCGAAGGGGGTATGGGTGTCATACCCCTTCGCTCTTGGTTTCTCGGATCAGAAATAATAAAAAGTGGCGCAGCCCCCGCACATATCCAATGCAGGTCTACGCCTTGTAAGGTTATGATAGCTTATCTACTTGGAAAAGTCAATGATTTCCGCTATCCCGGCATCTGAAGATGCTTGATTTTAGAGGGTGGAATCAATTCCACATCGTATCCGCTCTCTAATAGATAC
>JAFSXC010000125.1 GCA_017450105.1 Lachnospiraceae bacterium
ACCTACCTCGGAGCGCGAGTAAGAGGGCCCCGGACCGAGCACGGGGGGACCGTTGTTTCCCGGGAGGCCGTAATTAACGCGGGGCCCCCGCGCACAGAGTCTGGGAGATGGCTTACGGAAGCGACGCCAATATGTAGATTTGCTTAAGTTACTGACATTGTTTCACACCCCTTGCGGCAACGGCCGGCTAAAACCTGCGGTCCCGCCAACTGTGAACAGTAACGTGTTTTCTTCCACTATGCTGTCACCATCCATACCATCGTTGACAGATCCGTTTTCTCTGTGATATGATGCGCATATCTTCTTCTGCGTTTTTCGCAGGAGTCCTTCCGGCCTCTCGGCCGATCGTTTCCATTTCTTTTCAGATTACAGGAAAGGAGGGCGCTTTATGATTTTATGAAAAAAACCGTTGACACGTGAAATCAAGTCGGCTAATATTGTTTTTAAAGAGGCGAACATAAGTTCGATTAAAGGAGAAGCTGTATGACGAAAGAAGCATCAAAAGAAATAAACTCTCCCCAGAAGGAGGAAAAGCTCCGGGCGCTGGATGCCGCTATCGCCCAGATCGAGAAGCAATACGGCAAGGGCTCGGTTATGAAGCTCGGAGATTCCGGAACCGGTATGAATATCGAGACGGTGCCGACGGGCTCCGTTTCCCTGGATATTGCCCTGGGACTCGGCGGCTTTCCGAAGGGCCGGATCATCGAGATCTACGGTCCCGAGAGCAGCGGTAAAACGACGGTAGCTCTCCATGCGGTCTCCGAGGTCCAGAAGCGCGGCGGGATCGCCGGCTTTATCGACGCGGAGCATGCCCTCGATCCGGTATATGCAAAGAATATCGGCGTGAATATCGATGAGCTCTATATCTCCCAGCCGGATTCCGGGGAACAGGCCCTCGAGATCTGTGAAACCATGGTCCGCTCCGGTGCCGTGGATATCGTGATCGTGGACTCGGTCGCGGCTCTGGTTCCCAAGGCCGAGATCGACGGAGAAATGGGGGATTCCCATGTCGGCCTCCAGGCCCGCCTGATGAGCCAGGCCTTAAGGAAGCTGACGGCTGTGGTAAGTAAGACGGATTGTATCGTGATCTTTATTAATCAGTTAAGAGAAAAGATCGGCGTTATGTTCGGAAATCCGGAAACTACGACCGGCGGCCGGGCCCTGAAATTCTATGCCTCCGTCCGTCTGGATGTGCGCCGGATCGAGGCCCTGAAGCAGGGCGGCGAGGTGATCGGAAACCGTACCCGGATAAAGGTCGTAAAGAATAAGATCGCCCCTCCCTTTAAAGAGGCGGAATTCGATATTATGTTCGGTAAAGGAATCTCCAAGGAAGGGGATCTTCTGGATCTGGCCGTATCCATCGACGTCGTAAATAAGGCCGGCGCCTGGTTTGCCTATAAGGGAGAACGGATCGGCCAGGGCCGCGAAAACGCAAAGACCTATCTTTCCGAACATCCCCAGATGATGAAGGAGATCGAAGAAAAGGTACTTGCCCATTACCAGATAAAAGAGGATGCCGGAGAGAATGAAGAAGGAAAAGACAGTAAGCCGGGAGAAGGTAAGAAGCCGGGCCCTGTACCTGCTGGAGCAGCAGGACCGAACGGAAAATAATCTCAGAAAAAAGCTGAATGAAACCGGCTACCCGCCGGAACTGATCGAGGATGCCGTCTCCTTTGTAAAGGAATACGGCTATGTCGATGATGAGCGTTATGCCCATGCCTTTACGGAATCCAGAGGCCGAAGCCGAAGCCGAAAAAGAGTGTACCAGGAGCTTTTGAAGCGGGGAATTGACCGGGATACGGCAGAGGCTGCGCTTGAACAGTACTATGAGGGAGACGAGCGGTCCATGATCCGCTCTCTCCTGCAGAAAAAGAACTATTCCTTCCGGGATGCCGACCCGAGGGAGCGCCAGAGGATTTACGCTTATCTCCTTCGCCGCGGCTTTGAAAGCGCGGATATTCTGTGGGCCATGCGGCTTTCGGAATTTGAGGACGCCGCTTCGTATTCTCAGGAGTATTTTTAGGAGTATCCTTTGGGAGCCATCTCTTTTGCATTCCATGCGAAATGCGAATTCTGAACGCAGCTTCTGAACGCAGGGCAACTTATTCCATCGAAAAGCCTGTCCCTGCGCTGTTATTTTCCTGAATTTTTCTGCGGGCAAGGATAATTACGGGCGAACCTGCCGCTTGTCTACGGATAAGCCTGCCCCGCGGGCGTCTGCTTATTTCAGAGCCCGGATCTCCCGTATATGGCGTGCGTCCCGGAAATAGAGATCGAGAAGCCGCTTGTGGTTTTCCTCGACGAACTCGATATCGAGGGTATCCGCCGCGTGCTCGAGCGCCTTGGCGAGCTCAAAGGTTGCCTTTGCGCCTACGGTGCGGGAGGTGCTTTTCAGGGCATGCGCATGAACCTTATAATTCTTCCAGTTCCTTTCCCGGTAGCTGGCCTCGAGCTTCCCGGCCTTTTCATCATACTCCTCCTCATACTGCCCCAGGATCTCCAGATAGATTTCATTGTCCACGCAATAAGAAAGTCCGTCCTTCGTAGAAAAGCCCGCTGCTTCCAGCAGCCGTAAAAGATCGGTTTCTTCGGTAATTGCCGGTTTTGTATTGCTCTCCTGCTCTCCTGCGCCATCCCCGGCTTTGCCCGTATTCTCCGCTTCCGGCGGCGTTTCCAGCTTTTCCTTCGGCAGATATTCCTTCAGAATATTCTGAAGCCGCCATAGCTCGATCGGCTTGGAAAGGTAATCGTCAAAGCCGGCAGATAAGTATCTTTCTCTTGCCCCGACGATCGCATTCGCCGTCAATACGATCATTGCGGTTTTTTCCGGAACCAGCCCCTGTTTTCTGAGCTCCACCAGTGTTTCTACCCCGTCCATTTCCGGCATCATATGGTCGAGGAATACGATATCGTATTCCCTCTCTCGCATAGCCTCGATGGTCTTCTTCCCGGACAGCACAAGCTCCGGCACAATATGGCATAGCTTGAGCAGGTTCTTAGCAACCTTGAGATTCGTCTCATTGTCATCCACGACAAGGATCCTTGCCGTAGGCGCATAAATGCTTTCGCTGTCCGTTTTATGCGCATGCAGGGCGGTTCTGGTATTGTAATCTCCCATCGGCGTCTCGTCGATGATCTTCTGCGTAAGCACAAAGCGGAAGGTGGAGCCCTCTCCGTAAACGCTCTCCACCTCCAGGCGGCTGTCCATCGCGGATGAAAGGCCCATGACGATCGGCATCCCGAGGCCTGTGCCCTCGATATAACGGTTCTTTTCCTCCTCCAGGCGGGTAAAGGACTCATAGAGCTTGCCCATGTCCTCCTTTCGGATTCCGATCCCGGTATCTTTTACCTCCACAAAAAGGTCGATCCTGTCCCCTTCCCGCCTCTTCTCGCGGATCGTTAAGGTCACTCCTCCGGTTTCCGTATACTTGACCGCATTGGTCAGAAGATTCGTTACGATCTGGACGATCCGGACATCATCTCCGAGCATCTGTGAGGGAAGCTGCTCGTCCGCCTCCAGAGTCAGAGTCAGGTCCTTTGCTTTGGCCCGCTCCGCCACGGAATTGACCATGGTGCTGATCAGGGTGGACGTCCGGTAGCAGACAGGCAGAATTTCCATCTTCCCGTCCTCGATCTTGGAGAAATCCAGGATGCTGTTGATGAGCGCAAGAAGCGTACGGCCGGCCGTCTGAATGCTGTCGGAATACTCCAGGATGTCGGGATTGTCGGTTTCTCGCAGGATCATCTCATTCATCCCGAGCACAGCGTTGATCGGCGTACGGATCTCATGGGACATCTGCGCCAGAAAGCGGCTCTTGGCCTTCTCCGCGGCCACAGCCTTCTCGGCCGCCTTCTCCATCTCCCGGGCATACTGGCGGTCCTTGGTGACGTCCAGAAGCAGGCAGTAAAAGCCCACGGTCTTTTTCCCGTCCACGAGGAAGTCCGAGCGCAGCTCATAAATACTTCCCTCGGTCTCCAGCAGCACCAGCTCCTGCGATACCGGATTGCGAAACTCCTCAATGCTCTGCACCACCTTGCAGATGGCTTCATCCGTCATATCCGGCTTCTTATCCGCCTTTGCCCTCTGCATGGCAGGAATGATGCGTTTGGCGGTTTCGTTGCTGACCAGGAAATTCCCGGCACGGTCGAAGCAGATGATCCCGCTCTCTCCGCGCTCCAGGATGTTTACCGCCACCCCTGTGCTTATCTTGTAGAGCCGGATCCGGTGCAGGATCAGGAGGAAGAAGAACTCCGCGACCACATAGAACAGCGGCATGATCTCGATCTTTGTAAACAGGGCCCTTCCTCCGAAAAAGACCAGAACGCTGATCACATCCAGGGCCGTCAGAATATAGAGGTTCTTTAAGGACACCTCGGGGCGCTTTATGATGGAATAGATCAGGACGATTAAGGACGAGATCACCAGGATCATCATGTACACATAATAGAAGTTGTGCATCGGACCGTATTCCTTGATGAGCTTGGAATAGCCGTCCGAGACTTGAAGATATACGTTTTTATAGAATATGTCGGAATGGCCGATGGAAAGCACACCGCAGAAAAGAACGAAGGCTGCGGTGAAGAAAAAGATACGGACAAAGTGGGGCAGCTTAAAATTGCACAGCGAAAATACTCCCAGAAGGAGCAGCAGATGTAAGAAGCAGCCGCCGATATAGATAAGCTTGTTTGCGATCAGCGCGGAGTCCAGAGACCTGGCCGAAGCCAGCCAGGAATAACCCAGATTTACCACCGGCACCAGCGCAAACATAAACGAATATTCCTGATCCGCATTCCCCCGTCTCTGTAAGACGAAGGGAATGATCATGAAGCTGGCCAGGCCGAAGCAGATTTCGTAAAACAGTTTGATCATATTTTTACCTGTTTCTACTGAATTCCAAAAGCTTTAATCCCTTGTTCCGATCCAGGGTCATCTGCACGCTCCAGGCGTTGACCCATAAAAGCAGCGGATTTCCCTTTGTATCCACCACCTTTTTCATATCCGAGGTTCCGGTCAGGTTTTCCACATCCACGGTTTCCGGATCCTCGATCCAGCGGATATGCTGGTAAGGCAGGTTCTCCAGAAGGATTTCCACGTTGTACTCGTTTTCCAGACGGAATTTCAAAACATCGAACTGCAGAACTCCCACGACGCCCACGATGACCTCCTCCATCCCGGAATGGTATTCCTGGAAGATCTGGATGGCGCCCTCCTGCGCGATCTGGGTAACCCCCTAAACGAACTGCTTTCGTTTCATCGTATCGATCTGGCGGACCCGGGCGAAATGCTCCGGCGCGAAGGTCGGGATCCCTTCATACCTTACCTTTTCGCTTGGGGCGCTGATCGTATCGCCGATGGAGAAGATTCCGGGATCAAAGACCCCGATGATGTCTCCGGCATAGGCCTCCTCGATGACCTTCCGCTCGTCCGCCATGATCTGGGTGGGCTGGCTTAAGCGCATCTCCCGGCCGCTTTGGATATGCCGGATGTTCTTATCCGCCTCGTACTTGCCCGAGCAGACCCTGAGGAAGGCGATCCGGTCCCTGTGGTTCTTATCCATGTTGGCCTGGATCTTGAACACAAAAGAGGTAAAATCGTGGGTATAGGGATCGATCTCCTCTCCGTCGGCAACCCGGGGCGTCGGCGGCATGGCCATGGCCAGATAATGCCGTAAAAAGAACTCAACGCCGAAGTTGGTAAGCGCGGAGCCGAAGAACACCGGCGTAAGCTCCCCTTTTCGTACCGCTTCGAGATCAAACTCCGCTCCTGCCCCGTCCAGAAGCTCCAGCTCCTCAGAAAGCTTTTCGGCCGCTTCCTCGCCGATGTGGGAACGGATCTCGTCCCAGGAGGAGAGGATTTCGGTCGTTCCCTCCTTCGTCCCCTTCTCGGTATCCTGGAAGGTCTGCACCGCCTTTTCCTTTATGTCGTACACGCCCCGAAAGCCCTTCCCGGAGCCAATCGGCCAGTTTACGGGAACCGTCGCGATCCCCAGCTCCTTTTCCACATTGTCCAGAAGATCAAAGCTGTCGAGCGCGTCCCGGTCCATTTTGTTTATGAAGGTAAAGATCGGGATGTGCCGCATGGCGCAGACCTTAAACAGCTTTCTGGTCTGCGGCTCCACGCCCTTGCCCCCGTCAATGACCATCACCGCGGAGTCGGCCGCCATCAGGGTACGGTAGGTATCCTCGGAGAAATCCTGGTGGCCCGGCGTATCCAGAAGGTTAATGCAGAAGCCGTCATAGGAGAATTGCAGCACCGAGCTGGTTACGGAAATACCACGCTGCTTTTCGATCTCCATCCAATCCGACACCGCGTGTCTGGCCGTGGCCTTTCCCTTCACCGAGCCCGCCAGATTAATGGCGCCGCCATACAGAAGGAATTTTTCGGTCAGGGTTGTTTTTCCCGCATCGGGATGCGATATTATGGCAAATGTTCTTCTTCGTTCGATCTCTTTTCTGATATCCATGCTCTTGTTTTCCTGCTTAAGAAAAAGCCACCCGAAGTCTCGGATGGCTTTTGTCTTTAATTGTATTTACGTTTTCTGGCCGCTTCAGACTTTTTCTTACGCCGGACACTCGGCTTTTCGTAATGCTCTCTCTTACGGATTTCCTGCTGGATTCCCGCTTTCGCGCAGTTTCTTTTAAATCTGCGGAGCGCGCTGTCTAAAGTCTCGTTTTCCTTTACGATTACACTGGACATAAGCGAAAAATCTACCCTCCCTTCGCTTTCAGACTGAAATTAATTTTACCGACTGAGACCTCATATGTCAAGTTTTTTTGCAGAAACGCTTATTTATGCACTTTTTTAAGTTGCTGTTCACACCCTTGCGGCAACGGCCGGCGCCAAAAACTGCAGCCCCGCCAAGTGTGAGCAGAAACATTTTAAAGCGTTTTTCCAAAACAGGCTCTTAAAGCATCCCGGCCAGCGCTTCCTTCGCCTTCGCGAGCGCTTCCTCGATTCCGGCAGGATTCTTTCCGCCGGCCTGGGCCATATTGGGCCGTCCGCCGCCGCCTCCTCCCACCAGAGGAGCAATGGCCTTGATCAGGTTGCCGGCATGAGCGCCGAGCTTTATGGCACCCTCAGCCGCCTTGGCCACGAGATTCACCTTCCCGTTGGCCTCTCCGGCGAGAACAATCACCCCGCCATCCAGCTTTGCCGCCAGATCATCCGAAAGATCTCTTAAGGCATTCATATCCGCCCCATCCACCTTCAGGGCCAGAAGCGGTACTCCGTTCACATCCTGGGCTTTGGAAAGCGCGTCCCCGGCAGCGTCCTTCGCCGCCTTGTTCTTTAACGCTTCCAGCTCAGAGTTCAGCCGCTTGATCTCGGCCGTCATCGCGCCGATCTTTGCGGCCAGGCCGTCCGGCTCCGCCTTGGCAGCGGCTGCGGCCTCCATAAGGGTATGCTCCAGCTTTTCATAATAAGCCGTCACGGCATCCCCCGTCAGCGCCTCGATCCTGCGGACACCCGCGGCCACGCCGCTTTCCGAAAGGATCTTGAACAATCTTATATCCCCGGTATTCTTTACATGCGTACCGCCGCAAAGCTCGACGGAATTGCCCATCGAAACGACACGGACCGAAGAACCGTATTTTTCTCCGAAAAGAGCCATCGCGCCGGTCTTCTTTGCTTCCTCAAGGCTCATGACCTTCGTCTCCACGGGAAACTCCTTCTGGATCGCGGCGTTCACAGCCGCCTCCACCCTTGTAAGTTCCTCCGTTGTCATCGCCTGAAAATGGCTGAAGTCGAAGCGGGTACGCTCCGCATCCTGGAAGGAACCGGCCTGCTCCACATGGGAGCCGAGCACATCCCTGAGCGCCTTCTGAAGCAGATGGGTTGCGGAATGGTTCTGGCAGGTACGGCGCCGCAAATAGGGATCCACCGAAAGCTCGGCCGTTTCCCCGACATTGACCGTGCCGCTCTTCACCTTCCCCACATGGCCGACCTTATCGCCCATGAGCTTGATCGTATCAAAGACCTCGAATTCCCCGGACGGGCCATGGATCACGCCCTTATCCCCCTGCTGGCCGCCCATCGTGGCATAGAAGGGAGTTTTATCCACGATCACGGTTCCGGTCTCACCCTCCGAAAGGCGGTCACACAGAGCCGTCTCCGTAGTCAGGACCAGAATCTTCCCTTCGGTTACGAGCTCGCTGTAGCCTGTAAACTCTGTAGTAATGGCGGGGTCGATCTCCTCATATACGCTCGCGTCCTTCCCCATATAGCTGTAGACCTTACGGGCGCTCCGGGCCTTCTCCTTCTGTTCCTTCA
>JAFSXC010000126.1 GCA_017450105.1 Lachnospiraceae bacterium
CCCGGAATATAAGCGATGGCCACCGCAGTCTTTTCGGTTTGTTTTTTCTTATTATCCTGCGCCATAAAAATCCCTCAGAATCGAACAAGAATTACCTGTATTTTTTCACTGCCAGGAGCGGGAAGCCGGTAAATCAAGCCTTCATATCAAACGAATACCGATGCACCAGCCCTCCCGAGGGCGCCTCCGCCTTCAGAAAATCATCCACAAAATTCACCTGCTTCTCCTCATTCACCGCCTCGATCTTACAGCTATACCCCTTATGCTCCAGCCGCCGCTGAAGCTCCGGCGCATGCGAAAGGATAAGCTCATAGGAAGCATCATCCTCGAGAAAGAATTTGGTATCCACATCCCGGTCCTTCATCTTCACCGCAATATCGGTCGACCCGAGATTTTCCATATCGAAATGGAGGAAAGCCGTCAGCTCCCCGTCCTTATCCTGCAGGTTCTTTTTGTTTGTATAGACATAAAGATCCCCGTTCGCCCTTTGATTCGCAAACTGGATCGGCACCTGCAGGTAGGTGTAGGCATGGTTGATCTCATTCATGAATTCGAGATTGCCCTTCAGATCGCTGACCGACTTTTCGAGCGGGGTATCCTTTAAGCCCATCTCCTTCAGCATCCGTTCCGTCTGCTTCATCTGCCGGTCCAGGTTTTCATAAAGAGACTTCACGGTATCCTCCGAAAACTGCTCCGGCCGGATACTCCACTGCTCTCTGGTCACCTCCTTCAGGACCTTTAAATATTCCTTCCCCGAAAGCAGCTTCTTTAAGGGCTCATTGGGAAGCTCCGGCAGCTCCTTCAGCGCCTCGGTCAGGGTTCTTGCAAATTCCTCCGCCTTCATCCCGGTATGAAGCCCCTTTTTCGCCAGAACGCCGTCCCGATCCACCGCCTTAAGCTGCTTCTCCAGGCTGTCAAGCTCCTCACGGTTTAAAAACCCGTTCAGCGTTTCCTTTTTCAGGGGATCCGTCTCCTGCCGAAGCGCCTTTTCGGCCGAGGGTCCTCCGTCCGGCGAGGGAAGGCCCTTCAGGATTTTTTCCTCCGTGGCATCCTTTCCCTGTAAATTCAGCTCGTTCCCGCCCTTTGCGGCCTGCTCCTCCTTATTGATCTCCGAAAGCTTCTTCAAAAAATCAAGCGCGTCCTGTCCCTTTTCCCCGGCCTTCTCCGGGGACGTCTTCAGGAGCGCATTGTCCTCCGCCGTATTCAATAGCATGGCCTTCGGATCCGCAGCCTCCTTCAGCTTCTCCGTCCCGGCTTCCGGCGGTGTTTGAAGCGTGGCCGAAGCCTTCCCTTCCGCAGTCTCTCCCTTTGCCTCCTTCAGGGCTTCCTCCGCGGCCACCGGCTCCTTCGGCGCCTCCTCCGAAAGAATGGACAGGATCTTCTCGTTCAATCCGAGCGCTTCCTTCCCGCTAAGCTCCTTATCCCCGAGCGCATTTGTCACGTTCGAAAGCACCTCTTCCATTTTTGAGAGGATCTGATGAGAGTCTGTTTTGTAGTTTTCAAACTGCGCAGCCATCTCTTTGGAGATGGGGATATCCAGCTTCTTCATCTGGATCAGCGTTGTCTGATCGATCTCGGGGTTTGAACGGATAAGCCTTGCCATGTCGTTCAGAGAATTTTTGTCAATCGAAAGGTTTTCCTGCATCATGGTTTCCACCATGTGAAGGTTTGACGCATCCGCTTTCAGGCCGGCTGCGTCCAGAGCGTTTAAGAGCGTCGGATTCCCGGCTTCGCCGCCCTGCTGAAAGGGCCGTATCGAAACGGTCTGGCCGTCCTTTCCCGCCACCTCAAAGAACATGGATTGACCGGGAAAAAGCGCCATCTCCGCACCGAGTCTTGCATTCACGGACTGGCCGTTTCCGAGAAGAAGCTGGACGGTTCCCCCTTCCATTTTCCCCACCGTACCCTCAAACACGCTTCCGACCGAAAGCGAAGTCAGTTTTTCGTTTTTTTGCAAGGAAGCCTGCTCGGTCTGCGTGGTCCTGTCCGCCCCGTTTAAGGCGGAGCTGTAACGGCCGAGCATCTCAGAAATCTGCATGGATCGCCCTCATTTCATGAGCCCTTCGGGATGTATTTCCCGATAAAGCTTCTCCTGTGGATCTTCGTGGGCCCGAGCCTTTTTAACGCCTCGATGTGCTGGGCTGTTCCGTAGCCCTTGTGCTTTGCGAAGCCGTAGCCCGGGTATTCCTCTTCCATTTCCAGCATAATGTGGTCCCTGGTCACCTTGGCCAGGATCGAAGCCGCCGCGATGGAGACGGAGGAGGCGTCCCCCTTGATGATGGGGACCTGCTTTATCTCCACGCCCGGGATCGTAACCGCATCATTTAATAATATATCGGGTGTTTTGTCCAGTTGGTTAATGGCCTGACGCATGGCTTCGTAGGTGGCCTGAAGGATATTGATCTCATCGATCCGTTCGGGAGAGACGATTCCGATCCCATAGGACAGGGCCTGTTCCCGGATGATCAGAAACAGCTCCTCGCGGACCTTTTCCGACAGCTTTTTGGAGTCGTTTAAGCGCAGGATCTCGCAGTCCTTCGGAAGGATGACGGCACCCGCCACCACCGGTCCCGCGAAGGGCCCTCTTCCCGCCTCATCGATCCCGCAGATCAGGCCGCAGGAAGCATATTCCCGCTCATAGCGCGTCATCGCAAAAAGCCGTTCCTTTTCCTTTTCGAGCCGTTCCCCCTTCAGTTCTCTCATCCGTCCTCCTCGTGTTCCTCTTTTTCAGACCCGGCCGGTCCTTTTTCCCCACATAACTCCAGCGTCATACGCCCGAGCGCCCCCTTACGGAAGTCCTCCATAAGCATCCCGGCGCTTCTTTCCATATCCAGAGCGCCTCCCTTCAGAAGACACCCCTTCTTTTCTGCAATGCGTTCCAGGACCTCCTCCGGCGTCCCTGCTTCCTCGATCCCGTAACGCTCCCCAAGGCGGCCTGCAAAGCGCTCCTGCAGAAACAGAACCAGCTCCTTCGAAAGCTCCCGATTGTCCACCACCTCCCGGCGGATGGTCCCGACGAGCGCCAGATAGAGCGCCTCCCTCTTATCCTCGAGCTTTGGCCAGAGAAGTCCCGGCGTATCCAGAAGCTCCAGGCTTTTTGAAAGCGAAATCCACTGCTCCCCGCGGGTAACGCCGGGGGTATTTCCGGTCTTTGCCGCGGATCTGCCGGCATAAGCGTTGATAAAGGTGGACTTCCCGACGTTGGGGATGCCCACCACCATGGAGCGTAAGGGCCTGTTCAAAATCCCCTTCCGCTTGTTCTTCTCCTCACGTTCCTTTAAGGCCCCCTCCATAAGAGAGCGTACCCGTTCCTTCACCTTCGTATTCCGGGCATCCGCACACACAACATGCAGCCCCTCCTTTTGCAGGGCATCGACCCATTTTTTGGTTTCCGCCTCATCGGCAAGATCCGCCTTATTCAGGATCAATATCCGGCTTTTCCCCTGACCGATCTGATCAAGCTGCGGGTTCCGGCTGCTCTTCGGCAGCCGCGCATCTGCGAGCTCGATGATCAGATCCACGAGCCGGATGCTTTCCTGCATCTTCCGAAGGGCCTTTGTCATATGCCCCGGGTACCATTGAATATCCATCTTTTCTCCTCTTATCGCACAAAGCCCTTGCGGTGGTCGGATTTGGAGACGTACCAGGCCCGCCCGATAATATAGTCCCGGCTCACATTTCCGATATTTGCATACCGGCTGTCCTCGCTCTCGCCCACGTTATCCCCCATGACAAAGTACTCGTCGGTTCCGAGCCGCACGCTCTCCGCACAAAGCCCCGGGTCGGAGATATAGGGGAAATCGGCATTCCCGTCGTAGCTCTCTCCGTTGATATAAAGCACCCCGTTTTCGATCGTCAGCGTATCCCCCGGAACACCCACAACGCGCTTGGCATAGTAATGGGATTTTTCGTTTCCGTTCGGGAGGAACACGATCACATCGTCCCGCTTCGGTTCCGAAATATGGTAGCGGAACCGGTCGATCAGAATCTCATCCGAAGCATAGAGCACAGGCTCCATGGACCGGCCGATCACGGTCGTCCGAAGGCCTAAAAAATAGACCAGAACAAAGCCGAGCAGAACGGCGATCCCGATCTCCACCGCAAAGACAACGATCTCCCGGATCAACGGGACATTGATCCTCTGTCTTTCTCTTCTTCTTGTAAAATCCAGGCCGTTTTTTCTTCTTGCCATTGAACGTCTCCTGCTGATGCGTTATACTCCGGGATTGCCCGGAATACTACTTTGCGCGACCCTGTGCTCTCTGATCGGGCCGGGGCTATGCACCGGCCCGCGCGCGGGTCGCGTCCGGGCTTGCCCGGAATACTACCTTATGCGACCCTGCGCATAAAAAACAAGGAGGAACCCTCCGTTCCTCCTTATCTCCGATACAATTACCGAACCAGTTCCTTAACCTTCGCCCGTTTTCCGATCCGGTCACGAAGATAATTCAGCTTAGCCCTTCTGGCTTTACCGCGGCGGATCACCTCGATCTTCTTTACATGAGGCGAATGGAGGGGCCATGTTTTCTCCACACCCACGCCGTTGCTGAACTTACGAACCGTAAAGGTCTCGCGGTTGCTTCCGCCCTGGCGCTTTAATACGGTTCCTTCAAAAACCTGGACTCTTTCCCGGTTACCTTCTTTAATAATGGCATGGACTCTTACCGTATCGCCGACACGGAAGGAATCCACCTCTTCCTTTAATTCTGCATTCTCAATCTCTTTTATAATCTCTGTGGCGTTCATTTCCTATGCCTCCTTACTCTCTCAAAAAGCAACATTTAAATTTTATCATGCTTGAACTGCAATTGCAAGATTTTTTTGGTATAATAAGTTTATGAACTACGCCTATATTCTGCGCTGCAGCGACGGTTCTCTGTACTGCGGCTGGACAAACGATCTGAACAAACGAGTCGCCGCGCATAACAGCGGCAAGGGAAGCAAATACACGAGAAGCCGTCTTCCCGTTCAGCTCGCCTATTACGAAAGCTTCGATACGCCGGAGGAAGCCATGAGCCGCGAGTGGCACCTAAAGCGCCTTACGCATCGTGAGAAGGAGGCTCTGATAAAAACCGCGCCCTCTCCTTTGTTGTCAGCTCCGCTTCCGCCAGAAGCTCCGGCCGAACAGCCTTCGTCTTCAGGATAGCCTGATCTCTCCGCCAGGCGTCCACCTTTGCGTGGTCCCCGGAAAGAAGAATTTCCGGGACCCTGTGGTCCCTCCACAGCTCCGGTCTTGTATACTGCGGATATTCCAGAAGTCCGCCCTCCAGGGATTCCTGCTCCCCCGAGGTCTCGTTTGTCAGAACTCCCGGCACCATACGGCTGATGGCATCGATCAAGACCCAGGCCGCCGGCTCTCCGCCGGTCAGAACATAATCTCCGATCGAGATCTCATCCGTTACGATTTCATCCAGCACCCTCTGGTCCACGCCCTCATAATGTCCGCAGAGAAGGATCAGCGCCTCCTCCTTTGCATAAGCCTTGGCGTCCTTCTGTGTAAACACCTTCGCGGCAGGCGTAAGATATATGGTTCTTACCGGGCCTCCGATCTCCTTTCTGGCCGCTTCGTACGCATCATATACCGGCTGGGCCGTCATGACCATGCCCGCGCCGCCGCCATAAGGGTAGTCATCGGTTTTCTTATGGCGGTCCGTGCTGTAATCCCGGATATTCAATACATGAAAGTCCAGAAAGCCGTTTTTCTCCGCACGTCCGAGTATGCTGCTGCGCAGCAGCGTCTCCATCAATTCCGGAAAGATCGTCAGGACGTAAAATTTCATGACGTAAGTCCCTTCATCAGGTGTACCGTCATCTTCCTCTCTTCGGTATCCACGTTCAGGATACACTGCCGGATCGCCGGAAGCAGGAGCTCATGGCCATCCTCTGCAGTCACCACATATACATCATTGGCCCGTCCGGTCAGGACCTCGGTAATCACGCCGAGGAGCTCTTCGTCCTCGGTAAAGACCTTCATATCCAGAAGCTCCGGAACATAATACTCGTTCTGTCCGAGCGGGATCGCAGCCTCCCGGCTTACAAAAAGCTCCGCCTTACGAAGGCGTTCGGCCTCCTCGATCCGGTCGATCCCCTTGAGCTTCAGAATAATCTGGTTCTTAAAAAACCTTACGTGGTCAACGGGAAATACTTCCTCCCTGTCCCCGGTCCGCACCTGCACCTCCTTCAATCCGAGGAAGCGCTTCGGTTCGCCGGTGGTGGGAAACACCTTGACTTCGCCCTTCAGTCCATGGGTTTTGATCACGACTCCGATCCGGAAGGCGTCCATCATTCCTCTTCGATCTCCACGATCACCTTGCGGTCGGTACGGCTGCTGGCCGCCTTCACCACGTGACGGATCGCCTTCGCGATCCGGCCCTTCTTGCCGATCACCTTTCCCATATCCGACTTGGCGACCTGAAGAGAGACCACCGTGGTATGGTCCTTCTCTCTTTCTGTGACGCTTACGTCCTCGGGGTGGTCCACGAGGGCCTTAGCGATCACTTCCACCAATTCTTTCATCCGCTTATCCTCGCTTTTTCTTTATTTTACGATACCGGCGGATTTCAGAAGACGAAGAACCGTATCCGTGGGGCGCGCTCCGTTCTGAAGCCATCTTTTTGCGGCTTCCTCATCCACGTGGAATTCCGTGGGATCCTTCATCGGATCGTAGGTGCCGATCTCCTCGATGAACCGGCCGTCTCTCGGCGAAGCGGAATCCGCCACGATGATCCGATAGAAGGGAGCCTTCTTCTGTCCCATTCTGCGTAATCTGATCTTAACCATTGTTTTTTCCTCCTAAAATAAAATAATTATTATCAATCCGTAAAAGCGCCCTGCTGCAGGACCTTAAACAGAGAATTGATCCTTATCAGAACGGAAGCTGAAAGCCGCCCCGTCTTCCCTTTTTGCCCATCATGCCCGGCATCTGCTTCATCATTTTCTTTGCCTGCTCGAACTGCTTCACCAGGCGGTTCACTTCGCCGATATCCACGCCGGCGCCCTTCGCGATCCGGTTTTTGCGGCCCGGATTTAAAAGCGACGGATTCGCTCTTTCCTTCGGGGTCATCGAAAAGATCATGGCCTCGATCCGCTTCAGCCTCTGATCGTCCACCGCGTCATTGAGCTGGGACATCTGGGATTTTCCGATTCCCGGCAAAAGCGAAAGGATCGAAGCAATTCCACCCATCTTCTTCATCTGGCTCATGGACTCAAGGTAATCGTTAAAGTCAAACTCGGCCTTCCGAAGCTTCTGCTCCATCTCCCGGGCCTTCGCCTCATCGAGCTCACTCTCCGCCTTTTCGATCAGCGTCAGGATATCGCCCATACCGAGGATCCGGCTGGCCATCCGGTCAGGGACGAATTTTTCGAGATCCGAAAGCTTCTCGCCCATACCGGCGTAATAGATCGGCTTCCCGGTCACGCTCCGCACCGAAAGCGCCGCGCCGCCGCGGGTATCGCCGTCCAGCTTGGTCAGGATCACGCCGTCGATCCCGACCTTCTCATCGAAGGTTTTCGATACGTTCACGGCCTCCTGCCCGGTCATCGCGTCCACAACAAGGAGCGTCTCGTTCACGTCGGTTTCCCGCTTTATATCCACAAGCTCCTGCATCAGAGTCTCATCGATCTGGAGACGTCCGGCCGTGTCGATGATCAGAAGGTTATGGCCCTCCCTAAGGGCCAGGTCCCGCGCCTCCTTTGCAAGAGCCACGGCGTCCTTTGCGCCCTCTTTTACAAACACCGGCACACCCACCTTTTCCCCGTTCACACGGAGCTGTTCCATGGCGGCCGGCCGGTACACATCGCAGGCCGCAAGGAGAGGTCTTCTTCCCGCGGATTTAAACTTTCCGGCCAGCTTCGCCGCCGTCGTCGTTTTACCGGCACCCTGCAGTCCCGCCATCATAAGGATGGTCATCTCCGACGGGCTCTTTAAGGGAAGCTCCGCCGCCTCTCCCATCAGAGCGATCATTTCTTCATGTACGATCTTGATCACCATCTGGGCCGGGTTCAGGCCGTTCATCACATCCGCGCCCACGGCCCGTTCGGTCGCCGAGTTCACGAACTGCTTCACCACCTTGAAGTTCACGTCCGCCTCCAGCAGCGCCATCTTCACTTCCTTCATGGCACTGCGGACATCGGCCTCGGTCAGAAGTCCCTTACTCCTCAGGGACTTAAATACGTTCTGCAGTTTGTCGCTTAAGCTGTCAAAAGCCATTAATCCTTTTCTCCGAAATATTCACCGGTAATCTCTCTGAGCTTATCCGCCAGTTCGGGGTTCTCCCCGGCCAGTTGATCGAGCTTCTCCTTCGCCCTCAGAAACCGCTCCACCAGACGAAGCTTTTCCTCATATTCACAGAGCTTCGTCTCGGTCCGCTTCAGAAGGTCATGGACCCCCTGGCGGGAAATCCCCTCGAGCTCGGCGATCTCCGAAAGAGAAAGATCCTGAAACCGGGACTCCTCATAAAGCCGCTTCTGCTTTTCTCCCAGAAGCTCTCCGTAAAAATCAAAGAGATATGCGTTGTACGCCGTTTTTTCCATACCAGACGATCATACACGTATATCTCTTTTGTGTCAAGTTTTTTTCTTGACAGTTTTTCAGTTGTCCGCAGGCCGTTACTGTTCACACCCCATGTCAGTAACTTAAGCCCATATACTTCCTCGGAGCGCGAGTAAGAGGGCCCCGGACCGAGCACGGGGGGACCGATTCTTTTCCGGGAGGACTTATCTTTCGCGGGGCCCCCGCGCACAGAGTCTGGGAGATGGCTTACGGGAGCGACGCCAATACGTAAATTTGCTTAAGTTACTGACATTGGGGTGTGAACAGTAACGAAGAAGGGAAGCTACACCTTCTCGAACCGGTAATCCTGCTTGATTTTCGGAAACATATTCTTATCCGTTTTGCTCATAAAGGTCGACAGCGGCCGCACATAGATCCGGAAGTCTCCGTACAGGGCCTGATAGACCATGAGCTTCTCGCCGGTATCCGAATGTTCCGCCTCTCCGATGATCTGGTAGAGGTATTTATTCTCCGCAAGCTCATTCTTCGAAACCGTCTCGCGTTTAAAATGCTTTACGATATCGCCGGGATTGAACTTGCGTTTTTCTCCGTTCGGTCCGGTTTCCTCAAGCTTCTCCCCAAGGATCTCCCGCCGGTATTCCCTCTGCAGCTCGTCCTTTTCCGCCTGGGGAAGCTGCTGGTAGATAACCTGTGACATCTCGTAGGTCTGCGCAAGCTGCTTCGCGGCATAAAGCCATAATTCAAATGTCATCCTCTTGTTCCTCCCACTTCATTCCCTTCTCCCGCGCAGCCGCTCTGGTCTCCTTAAGAGGCAGCGGCTTTCCGAAATAATACCCCTGCGCCTTTTCGCAGCCGATGTTCTGGAGGAAATGGTAATGCTCAGCCGTTTCCACCCCCTCGCACAGGGGAATCAGGCCCATCCCCTTCGCTCCGGCCACGATGTAGTTAAGCAGCGCTCCGGTCCTCGGATTTTTTCCATAGCTCCGAAGGAAAACAAGGTCCAGCTTCAGTACGTCAAAGTTGTATTCCGTCAGCGTATTTAAGGAAGAATAGCCGCTTCCGAAGTCATCCATCCAGATATGGTAGCCGCGCTCCTGAAGCTTTTCCAGCTCCTTTTTCAGCATATTGTCCTGCTCGTTCATCGCGCTTTCCGTAATCTCCAGATCCAGCATGGAAACAGGCACATCGAACTCGGCCCTGGCCTTCTCCACCACATCAAATACATTCGTCAGCTCAAAATCCAGACGCGACAGATTGACCGAGATCGGCACGAGCGGCTCCTTCGCCTCCTTCAGGACATGGTAGTCCTCACAGACCTTACGCACCACAAAGCTGTCCACAAGATGGATCAGATGGAACTGCTCCAGCGTTTCGATAAAGTCCGCCGGGGAAAGCATTCCTATAGCAGGATCGATCCAGCGGACCAGAGCCTCATAGCCGCAGATCTCACCGGTACGGCAGCGGATCACGGGCTGATAATAGACCTTAATAAAATCGTTTTCCAGTGCCTCATCGACATGGTCCACAACGTACTGCTGCTTCCTCAGGCGCTCCCTGAGCATTTCGTCATAAACACAGTAATACACATCATGCCGGCCCTTGATGCTGTTGCAGGCAAGTCTGGCATGGTCGCAGGCCAGCCCCGCCTCTGCAAAGCGGTCCTCGAGATAATAGATCCCGGCCTTGATCCGCACCCGCATCGTCGGGTCCTCGGAGAGCAGCATTTTCTTATAGACCTGCTCTACCTTACCGATCACCTCTTCATTTCCTCCAACGGCGCAGACCACGAAATGGTCATCCGAAAACCGGGCCACCAGCCCGCCCTCGAAGGTCGCATGCAGCACCCGCGCCAGCTCGCACAAAAGCTCATCTCCGACGTGGAAGCCATAGCGCTCGTTGTAGAGCTTGAAATTCGGGATATCGAAATGGAGGAAGGAAATGGAAAGCCTCCGGTTTTCCGGGTTCGCGAGAAGCTGCTGAACCCTCTGGTAGAAGAACGACATATTAAAGAGACCGGTCAGACTGTCCGTCTCCTGGTTCATCGCAAGTACCTGGGCCTCCGCGAAGCTGTTCCGGTTCCGGTTCAGATATTCGTTCTGATCCACGTCCACGATAAAGACATAGAAGAAGCTGTTCCCGTCCTCGCCGTGCAGAAGATGGCCGAAATCCTCTATATAACGGATTTCTCCCTGTTTGTCCCGAATCCGGTAGCGGACATAGTCATGTCGTTTTTCTCCGAACATGGTCTGGGCCTGAATCTCATTCTGAATCTTATGCAGATCCTCCTCGTACACCATTCCCGAGAAGGTACCGCCGGTATATTCGCAAAAATCCTCCATCGAGTCACAGCCGAAGAGATTCAGCACATTCTCGTCCGCAAAAAGAACCGTCTCCTTTCCCCCCGCTTCATAGATAAAAAAGCCCCCCGGCAGCCCGACCGGTATGCAGCTAACCTTATCCATTCTTCTTCTCCTCCGAAATCTTTCAGGCCCGGTATTTCACTTTCGCCCGCCTGCAGCGGGAAACCCCGGGGTCCTCTTTAAATATAGCACAAGCAGAGGATTCCATGCAATAAAAAACCCCCTTGTCCGAAGACTCTTCTGTAGGCTATAATAAACGGACAGAAAGGGAGCCGAATACCGTTAGCGGGCGTTCTTTGGCCGCCTACGGGTTTCGCATCCGACCGGATCAGGAGAGATTAAACTGACGTTTATAGAGGAGGAAAAATCCATGGAACAGGCTTTACGGATCGCCGTGCTGATCGACGCGGAGAATATATCCAGCAAGTACATCAAGCTCATTATCGACGAGGTTACGGGCTTCGGTACCCCGACCTACAAACGGGTCTACGGAAACTTTACGAATTCCTCCGTCAGCGCCTGGCAGGAGGAGCTTCGCGCCTATGCCCTGACTCCGGTCTTCCAGTTTAACTACACAAAGGGAAAAAACGCCTCGGATTCGGCCATCATCATCGATGCCATGGACATCCTCTATTCGGGCCGGGTGGACGGCTTCTGTCTGGTTACCAGCGACTCCGATTTTACGAAGCTGGCGCTGCGCCTTCGGGAGGCGGGGATGCTCGTTATCGGCATGGGCGAACAGAAAACGCCGGGCTCTCTTGTTTCCGCCTGTGAAACCTTTAAGTTCCTGGATCTTCTTTACTCCACCTCCGGGGAGGACAACGAAGAGGAAAGCGTTGTGGAGGACAACACAAGGGAACGCAGCGGCCGGAAAAAAGCCACGCCCTCCAAGAAGCAGATCCGCAGGGAAATCAAATCCATCATCGATGCCAAGGGAGACGAGGAGGGCTGGACGGATCTCTCCATTATCGGAAATCTCCTGTCCCAGCGCGTACCGGGCTTTGATCCCCGGAATTACCGGTTTAACAAGCTCGGGAAGATGATCGAAAGCTATAACGATTTTGAGATGAAGAAGCTCGTAAATGAGAAAAACGAGCTGATCCAGTTCTATTTCCGCGTCAAGGAGGATCCCTCCCAAAAGAAACGCACGAGTGTTGAAATACTATCAAATGAGTGAGGCGCGGGGGGAAATGGCCTCCCGCACGATTTTCTGGTTTGAAAACTCCTGGGGTGTGAACAGTATTGTCCGGGTGGCCAAAAACCTCACCGAAACATCATAATCAGCTCCGCCGCAATGCAGACCGCGCTTAAGGC
>JAFSXC010000127.1 GCA_017450105.1 Lachnospiraceae bacterium
CTGATCGCATAAAGCTTTTTCCGGTTCGGCGATCCTGTAAAAATAGTCGCCTTCCTGCAAAAGACGAATGCCAAGCGGAAATGCTTCAGGCGGCACATCCCTGTAGGTAAATGTACCAAAAGGAGTTTCATACTTCTTTTTCTTTTTCTTTTCGAAGGTTGCACTGGTAACGGTATATACGGCTTCGGGAATCATGCCGTAATACCCCAGTGCATATTCAAAGGAAATGTACGACGGCCCGTAGATACTGCCCGCAAGCAGATATCCCGGAACATTCGGGTCGGTTTCATAGAGCCCCCTTGTAACGGGAAAGCATTCACCGCGCTCCGCCATACGCGCAAGCTTCGATTTAGGTGAGGCATATTCTTTTAGCTCATCCAGGAGCATCGACGTTGTTTTTATCATATTTTCACCTCTCAGTATCATTTTATGCAACTATTTGGTGAAAATCAAGCATTACTCTAATATTTTACCCAGTGCCTTCCATGCAGCTCCATGCTTTATAACTCCCGATTTTCTTGTAATCGGCTTTAATACACCGTTCTGTAGAGGTTTACTCGAATTCATCAAGGTCTGATCAACCCAGATGGAATGGTCGATGTGTTTTTGGGACAACAGTCTTTGAAGCCATTATTTTTGTCCCGGGAGGAAATCCTGCTGCCCCGAAAACGATGCCCGGATCTGCTTTATAAACCGATCGGCGAGGGGCGTGAAGCTCTGGTACTTGTTCCAGATCAGATACATCTTCATATCCAGACGCGGGAAGAGGGGACGGAAGACCAGACCGCTTTTTGGGGATGTGTCGATCAGATCGTTCAGCGTCAGCAGGATCCCGAGATTCTCTTTCGCGAACATGGAGCCGTTATACGAGAGGCGGAAGGAACCCTCGAGACGCAGCTGCGGGAACCTGTGCCCGGCCCAGGGACGGATATCGTTCTCCCAGCTCTGCTCGGAGCAGAACAGCGGGAGACCAGCAAGGTCTTCCGCGGTGAGGGAGTCCTTTTCGGAAAGAGGGGAATTCGCCGGAAAGACGGCGCCGAAATAGTCCGCCTCGGGGAACGGAACGGAATGATACTTTCTTTCATCCGGCGTTTCGCAGATCACGGCGAAATCAAGGAGCCCTTTGTCCAGCTTTTCCGTGACCTGTTCCGTGTCTCCGCTGGTGATGTGATACCGAAGACCCGGGCTGATCTTCTTGAACTCCCGTATTTCCCGTGCCAGAAAGCGGATCTGGTAGGACTCCGCGAGGCCGAAATAGATGTCGCCGCCGGTGATGTCGTCCAGAGAGACGAATTCCTGCTCGATCTTATCCGCCATGGATACGAGATCCTCGGCGCGGTTTCTCAACAGAACGCCTTCTTCCGTCAGTGATATGCTGAAGCTGTGCCTTGTAAATAGCTTCTTCCCTAGCTCGTCCTCGAGACTTTTCAGCGCTTTAGAAAGCGTGGGCTGCGTCACGTGCAGAAGCCCTGCAGCGCGGGACATGTTTTCTTCTCTTGCCACCGCCAGGAAATACCGCAGCGTCCGGATCTCCATGATGCCTTATCCTCCGGGAACTTCGTTTTATGATATGCAATATCTGAATATCACGATATTCATTATAACCATTAGCGAATCATCCGTACAGACCTCATAATGAAATCGCGGCAGGAAAATGCCTGTGCAGGAGGGATTTGCATGGAACTGGAGGATATCCTCACGAACCTTTCGGACGCCGGATGCGGAAACGAGGAACTGAGGAGCGCACAGAGGCTCTATGAATCCGGCGATACCGATGCCCTGATCCGGTACTTCAGGAAATGCCGCTGCAGCCGGATGGAGGAGCTTCACGAGAGCCAGCGAAGGGTGGACTGCCTGGACTATCTGATCC
>JAFSXC010000128.1 GCA_017450105.1 Lachnospiraceae bacterium
GCGGCCTGATTACGGCAGGCGTTATCCTGATCCTGCTCATGACCATCGGCAAGCAAATCGGCGGGTGGAGCGGCGAGGATACCGTCAGTGAGATCGTGAACTATATGCTGGACACCCTGGGCTGTGTCCTGATCTGGGATGGGCTTTACATGGCTTTTGTGGAAGAGTCTGAGGAATTTGATTTCGAACGGAAAATATCCCGAAAGATCAGTTCCATTCGCTTTTTCCAGGATAACAATAAGAAAGCCGCGGCCTCAGAGAGCAGAGAGAGCATCTCCGCGCTCATGGCGATAAACCGTAAAAAACTGTTTACGAAAAGACTGCTTCTTGTCAGCAGCTCCTCCCTGATCTGCATGATGGCCGCGTGGGTACTGCAGACGCTTGGGGTGATAATCAACCCCGGAAAATTCGGTGAAAAAGTCACCTCCGATCTCATCCTGGATATGATCGTTGCTGTCCTGGTCGGGTTCGCAGGCTTCCTCTCACTTCGCGCTTACGAGGAAAAGCTGCGGAATTCGCCCGTTGTTCTGGTGTTTACGGCAGTCATGCTTTATCCTATCGTAAACGCCCTGCTTGCCCTGATCAAGTATGGAAGCACCCTTGTTCCGGCGGAAACGATACTGTACATCTTCATCCTCATCACCGGCCTGACCTTCATCATCGGCTTCATCATGTATTACATTCAGTACAGGCAGGATCGGATCGGGAAACAATGACGAAACCTTCATACACCTTCCCGCCGGTGACCACTTTTGATATTCAAATCGGAACAGCAAATATTATTTTAGGGAAACGCTGATTAAAGCGTTTCCCGCGCGAAAATCGCGGCCGCTTGCGGCCTCCCTCTGCGATTTTCTGCGCATCCCGCCGGAGGCTTCTAAGGAAACGCTGATTTAATCAGCGTTTCCTTAGAATAGCCTGAATAGGTAGTTGTACGTGCTTTATCGTTATCATGACCTCAAGCTTCATGTGTGAGATCAGGACCACAAATATGCCATTTAAAATCATTCGACAGGATATTACAAAACTGCATACGGATGCCATTGTGAATACCGCAAATCCGAAACCCGTGGTGGGCCGCGGAACGGAAAGCAGGATCTATGAAGTGGCCGGCTGGGACTCTCTTCTGAAGGAACGGGAAAAATATGGGGATCTGGAACCGGGATCCGCGGTTGCCACAGCGGCTTTTGATCTTCCGGCGAAGGTTGTGATCCATACAGTAGGCAGGCCGTGGAGAGGCGGATCGGAAGGGGAAGAGGATGTGGTCCGGGATTGTTACCGGAACAGCCTGAAGCTGGCGGCAAAGAAAGAGTGCCGCAGCATTGCATTCCCGCTTCTCGGAACCGGGGCGTATGGTTTTCCAAAGACAAGGGCGCTGGAAATTGCGGAAGAGTCTTTCCGGGAATGGGAAGATATATCGCCATATGACATCAAAATAATACTGACGGTGTTTGACCAGGATTCTTATCTGCTTTCCGAAGCCAGATATTCCCGGATTGAAGCTTACATTGATGAGCATTATGTTCAGGAAACGCTGGATGCAGAATATACGGGCCCCTATGAGCCGACAGGCGATGAAGTCTGTGAGGGCGCTGCTGCTCCTGTCGACGATGGAGAAGCGGATGTGGAAATGCCTTCTCCGATATCATCGCATCATCTTCTCCTACGAGGCGCAAGAAGAGCTTTCGGGAAGTCGAAAATGAAGGCAGAAGCCTCCGCCCCCATGGAAGAGCTGAGATTTGCCGGAATGACCGCATCGAAAAGGGACCTTAAAGATGTGGTGGCGCAGGCTGCGGAAACTTTTCAGGAATCCCTGTTCCGCTGGATTGACGAGCGGGGGATGAAGGATCCGGAGGTATATAAGAAGGCTAATCTGGATAAAAAGCTGTTTTCGAAGATCAAGAAGAATAAAGATTACCATCCTTCTAAGAATACGGCGCTGGCTTTGTCTATTGCGCTGCGCCTGAATCTGGATGAGACGAAGGATCTGATCGGCCGGGCCGGTTATGCTTTTTCCCCGAGTGAGAAGTTTGATCTGATCATCCGGTTTTATATCGAAGAGGAGAATTACGACATCTTTGAGATCAATGAGGCGCTCTATGATTTTGAACAGCCTCTTCTCGGCGCAATTTAGATTTTTTAAAAAGGTCGCCCCTGCGGCGACCTTTTCTGATCGTAATCCCGTTATACTGACCTCAGAACAAAGAAATCGCACCTGCAAGCCAGCAGAGAAAGAGAGGTCAGTTATGAAGAAGGGACTTACAGAGGTTGTTTTTATTCTGGACAGAAGCGGATCCATGGGAGGACTGGAGAACGATACGATCGGCGGTTTTAATTCGATGATCAAAAAGCAGAAGAAGGAGCCGGGAGAAGCTTTGATCTCAACCGTGCTGTTTGATGATCAGACAGAGATCCTGCACGACCGCAAGCCGCTTTCCGAGATCGGCCAGATGACAGACAAGGAGTATTATGTCCGCGGATGTACGGCGCTTCTGGATGCAATGGGAGGTGCGATCTCCCATGTAAAGAAGGTAAGAAAAGCGATGCCGAAGGAGGAACGGCCCGAGAAGACGCTGTTCATCATCACGACAGACGGGATGGAGAACTCCAGCTCGCATTACACGTATCCGAGGGTAAAGCACCTGATCGAAAAACAGCAGAAGAAGCATCATTGGGAGTTTGTCTTCCTTGGCGCAAATATCGATGCCATTGCTTGTGCCGGAAAGCTCGGGATCCGCAAGGAACGCGCTGTGAATTACGAACATGACGGCAAGGGAACGAAGCTGCAGTGGAAAGCCATGGGTGCTATGATGAGCTGTGCGAGATCGGCAGAGTCCGATATGGATCTGGGAGCAGCAATAGATTCGAATGACTTCCTGGCGGAGGTCCGGGAGGATTATAAAAAGCGGCACAGAGCTTAAGACCGAAGAAACGGTGCATTCTGTTTTGAAGATGGTATTTGCATCAAAAGGAAGGAGTACGCAGATATGTATGGAGCAATCTTAGGCGATATGATCGGTTCACCGTACGAATTTGACAGAGGAGACAAGACAAAGGAATTTCCGCTGTTTAGCCGAACGACAAGGTTTACGGATGATTCCGTTATGACCATCGCGGTTGCCGAGGCTTTGATGGACAGCATCGGAAAGAGCGATGATGAGATCCGGACTCAGTTGGTAAGCTCCATGCAGAAATGGGGAGGGCGTTACCCGGATGCCGGATACGGCGGCATGTTTTATCAATGGCTGCACACAAAGAATCCCAGACCGTATGGGAGCTTCGGAAACGGATCCGCGATGAGGGTTTCCGCTGCCGGCTGGTTATTTGATACGGCAGAGGAAACCAGGCATATGGCAAGGTTGAGTGCTGAGGTAACTCATAATCACCCGGAAGGGATCAAAGGAGCGGAAGCCACGGCCAGTGCGATTTTCCTCGCCAGGAACGGGAAAACAAAGGAAGAAATCAAAGAATATATCATCAATGAGTTCCATTATGATCTGTCCCGCACCTGCGACGAGATCCGTTCCGGATACTGCCATGTAGAGACCTGCCAGCAGACCGTGCCGGAAGCGGTCACGGCCTTTCTGGAAGGACAGGATTTTGAGGATGTGATCCGGACCGCGGTTTCTCTCGGCGGCGACTGCGATACGCTGACCTGCATTGCCGGCGGGATGGCGGAAGCCTTATACGGTGTGCCGGAGGATTTGAAGGAGGAGTGCAGAAAACGCCTTCCGGCAGATATGATTAAAGTGCTTGATCGGTTTGAGCGGAAATCAGCAGCTCTTCGGATGGCTCTTCAGCGATTTTCCGTCTGAGCGTATTCAGAACCTTCTTCTTATCCCCGCACCATTGCGGGGCGATCAGGAGCTTCTTGTCTCCATCTCCGGTAAGCCGATGCACAACCACATCTTTCGGAATCAGCCGGAGACTTTTGCAGACCAGATCACAGTATTCCGTTAGCGTCGGAAGCGTAAATTTACCGGCCAGATAGTCGCTGGCCAGATCCGTGTCCTTTAATACCTGAAGCAACTGAAGCTTGATCCCGTCAATGCCGCAGCCAGCCACATATCTTACCGTATCCAGCATTTCCGCCTCGGTTTCGCCCGGCAGGCATAGGATTACGTGAACGATCACAGACAGTCCTGCCGCCTTCAGTCGTTTTACCGCATCATCAAATACAGACAGGGGATAACCTCTGCGGATATAATCCGCCGTCTTCTCATGGATAGTCTGCAAGCCCAGTTCCACCCAGACCGGCTTGATCCGGTTCAGCTCCGCCAGAAGAGCGATCACCTCATCCGGAAGACAGTCCGGTCTTGTGGCAATGGACAGAAGAGCGACATCCGGATGATTCATCGCTTCCGTGAACAGCTCCCGAAGTCGATCCACCGGCGCATAGGTATTCGTAAATGCCTGAAAGTAGGCGATGTAACGTCCGTTTTTGATCTTGTCGGCAATCCGCTTCTTTCCTCTTTCGATTTGCTCGGTCACGGAGAGAGCAGCATCCTCCGCAAACTCTCCGGAGCCCTGCCCGGAACAGAAGATGCACCCGCCCGGCCCGAGCGTTCCGTCACGGTTCGGGCAGGTGAAACCGCCATTGATGGCGATCTTATAGATTTTTTCACCGTATTTTTTTTTCAGATAGTCATTCAGGGAATAATATTTCATTTTTTCATTATAACATAGTAACACACATAGTTACTGTTCACACCGCAATGCCAGTAACTTAAGCCCAAAACCTACCTCATAACGCGAGTAAGAGGGCCCCGGACCGAGCACGGGGGGGAACCGATGTTTCCCCGGGGGTCCGATAGTAACGCGGGGCCCCCGCGCACAGAGTCTGGGAGACGTACATAAAACTGCCCCCGGACTTCATTGAGTTTTACGGGAAGCGGTGGTATAATCCGCTCTGTCTGAAGCTTTACGACAAACGTACCGAGAAACGGAAGAAGGGGGTATCACCATGGCAGGTATCACAAACGAAACAGGAACGGGTTTTCACGCTTCAAAAGACATGACCGTAACGGAAGGACAGACTCAGATCCATATCAGCTTTACCGTGAATAAGGACAAACCTCTGACAAAGGAAGAAGCCGCCGAATGCGGTCTTACCCTGAGCCAGGATGGCCGGACCGCTTCCGGGACCGTCCCCTGCGCCACGGCCGCCTACACCTTTTCAAAGCTTCCCGGAAACCTGGAGGAGCTGATGACCATCCCGTTAGACACGATGTTCTCCCCCATGGCGGCAGGCATTGCGGCGGTCGCTTCTTACCGGCCCGGGGCCTACACGATGCAGACCCTTGATCAATGCCCGCAGCTTTCTATGTTCGAATATTTAAACGGCCCCGGCTTTGCTATCGCAAATGTGGCCAGACAGAATATGTTCATCACCATGCGCACCACCCTCGAGGGCTACGGCGGGCCTGCCCAGGGAAGCCCGTTCATGTACTTTGATGGAGCGGCTCCGGCCAACGGCTATACCCCGAATGAGCCCTATACCTTTACTCTGGTCCACGGCCCCTACCAGGTCCCGGCATCGCCGAATTACGCCACAGGCGGGATGTATCCGGTGCGCCAGATGATCCTGATCTCCTTTGCCGGGGACGATTCGCAGAGATACTGCGATGTATATCAGTCTCAAAGAGATCAGAAATGGTACATTTTCAATGATAGCTGGCAGCATCTCGTAGCAGGCGCGAAGCCGGCGCAGATCATCTACTGAAAAATGAACCACGCTGGATGATTGACGAGCGAATGGAAGATGACCAGGGGGAAGGATATCGGATGAAAACGAAAAAGAAGGGCAACAACTGGACAGCATACTATGATCCCGATACAAAAAGATATTTTGCAGAGATCATTTACACCAGCAGGGAAGGCCGTGAGCAGTACGATTACGAGATTACAAAGGAAATATACGACAGGCTCGGATCGTTCGGCGAGGATTATGAGAATGAACGACTGATCAGGGAAGGGAAGATGGGTTATTCCTTCCAAAATACCATGTACGGAACTTTGGGACCGGAAAGAACGGTCTGGGATGAAGAAGTAAATGAAGCGATGAAGGACTGCATCCGCAAGGAGGAAAAGAACTGACGGCGGGATGGAATGTTCAGATTTGAAAAAGCTAAGAAAGGAGCGGACAGAAAATGAAAGTAGCAGTAACTTATGAGAATGGAGAGGTATTCCAGCATTTTGGAAGGACACCACAGTTTAAGCTTTATGAGATTGAAAATGGAAAGGTGAACTCCTCACAGGTGATCGATACGGGTGAGATCGGACATGGTGCTCTGGCGGGATTTTTGCAGGAAGCAGGCGCCGATGTGATGATCTGCGGCGGAATAGGCCCGGGAGCGATCAATGCCATGGCAGAATCCGGCATCAAGGTCTATGCCGGCGCATCCGGACTTGCGGATGAAGCTATTCAGTCCTATCTGGAAGGAACGCTTCCGGAGGCAGGCGAGGCGACATGCGATCATCATGATCATGAGCACCATGGAGACCATGACTGCGGACAGGGAGGCTGCCACCATTAACTCCCGGATTAAAGAAAAGGATCTTATATGGTTCCTGCCCCGGATACGGAAACTTTATGTATTGTTCCTGATTTTCAAGGCAGGTTTGTCCTTATACGCACAGGCTGCTGAAGTCTGTGAAAAAAATTCATTTTTTGATATCATAGGGAAGCTTTAGGCTTTAACAGTAATAATCAATGAGGTGGAAGATTATGAGAAAAAAAGCAGTTGTAACAATGTTGGCATCTTCTATGCTCTGCCTGGTGCTTGCCGGGTGCGGGGGCAGCAAGGGAGCAGATACGGCGGCCAAGGAAGCGGACAGCCAAAAGACCGTAGAAGCGACCCAGGCTGAGGAAACAACCAAGCCTGAGGAAACAACCCAGCCTGCGGAAGAAAAGACGGAGGAGGCGTCTGAAGGCGAGGTGGACGTGGTCCTTGATGAAGGGATCGACAAGTATGAAGGAAGCTGGTTCGAGGAGATCGCGGGCAGAGGCTCCATGGAGATTTCCCCCAGCGGTGACGGAAAATACTACATTGAAGTATCCTGGGGCAGCAGTGCCGCAGAGATGAGCGTATGGAATTTTACGGCCATCTATGACGGAGAATCGGGGGATCTGGTTTATGATGACGGTTCCTACCAGTCGATTCTCTTTGACGAAGAAGGCAATGAAACCGTGCAGGAAGAAAAGTCTGTTCAGGGCTTCCTTCACCTTGTGGAGGACAACAGACTCGAGTGGACGGACAACGCCTTTGGCTCGAGTGAGCCCTCTGTATTTGTGCGATAAATAAAGCTATTATGCTCTTTGAAATGCAACAGCTTACGGGCGGCTGCAAGCAGACTCCACCTCGTCGTCGTTCGGAATTGACTTTGCCGCACCTTCTCTTGTGACGCTGATGGAGGATGCCACAGTTGCCCTGAATATGCTGTCTTTTAAGCTTTGGCCTTTCATGACCGACGAGATAAAATACCCGGTAAAGGTGTCTCCCGCGGCGGTCGTGTCCCTTGCCTCAACCTTGATCGCCGGCTGGCGCTGCTTCTCATAATCGTCGGGATTTGTCTGATAGGCAGCGCAGCCTTCGCTTCCGAGCGTGATCACGCATGAGAGCTCCGGATACTTGCTGTGAAGGAATTCCCACGCCTTTTCCGGGTCTTTTTCTCCGGAGATCTGAAATGCCTCCACTTCGTTGACAAGAAGCCAGGACACCTTACTGTAATCGATGTCCTTTAAGCTGTCGTTATAGGGAGACGGGTTCAGAACGACCGTCATTCCCCGCGCAAAAGCCTTTTCTATGATATATCCGACTTCATTTACTTCGTTTTGGACCAACAGATAATCGCCCTTGTCGAAGGAAGCCAGAACCTGATCAATATGCTCTCTGGTCATACACCGGTTGGATCCGCCATATATGATGATGTTGTTTTCCCCGGCTGCGGTCACCTGAATAATGGCATTCCCCTGAATAACATCCAGCTCTCTGATAAATCCGGTATCGACTCCGTTTTCATCCAGAAGCTGCTTCAGCTGCCCGCCGTTTTTTCCGACCGCTCCGGCATGATACACCTTTGCCCCGGCTCTGGAGAGAGCTATGGATTGGTTCAAACCCTTGCCGCCGGGGTTGATGCTCTGGCTCGATGCGCTGATGGTTTCTCCGGGCAGGACAAAATGGTCCACCTTATACACATAATCGAGATTCATGGATCCCCAGTTTAGTATTCTCATTCTGCCCTCCTGCTTTTTTCTGCCATTTTACACCTCCCTAATAAAAAAGGGAACAGCAACCTATGATGAAGAACAACCCCGGGAGGAACGTAAAAAGTGTTCCTCTTTTTCTGTGGGAGGGGTAAAATGAGAAACAGGCACGAACCGGGTAAATGAAGGATTCAGATGAACAGGAGGGAAGCTCTGATGCCGGATCAGTTTTCAAGGACACAATTAGTATACGGAGAGGAAGCAATGGGAAGGCTCGCAGCCTCCCGTGTGGCCGTTTTCGGGATCGGCGGAGTGGGCGGCTATGTGGTGGAAGCGCTTGCCCGAAGCGGGATCGGAGCCCTGGACCTGATCGATAAGGATAAGGTCAGCCTGTCCAATATCAACCGACAGATCATTGCCACAAGAAAGACAGTCGGAAAAGATAAGGTGGATGCTGCAGAAGAACGGATCCATGAGATCAACCCGGACTGCGAGGTCAGGGCTTATAAAACCTTTTTCCTGCCTGAAACACAGGATCAGTTCGATTTTCATGAGTATGACTATGTTGTGGATGCGATCGACACCGTTACCGGTAAGCTTGCGATCATAGAGAAAGCAAAGGCAGCTCAGGTGCCGGTCATCTCTTCGATGGGAGCCGGGAACAAAGTAAAGCCTGCCCTGTTTGAAGTGGCGGATATTTATGAGACCTCCGTCTGCCCGCTTGCCAGGGTAATGCGGCACGAGTGCCGAAAGAGAGGGATCGACTCGCTGAAGGTTGTGTATTCCAGGGAAGAGCCGAGAAGACCAAAAAGTACGGAACGAAAAGCAGTCCCCGGTTCCACGGCCTTTGTTCCCTCCGTGGCAGGGCTTATCATTGCAGGCGAAGTAATCAATTATCTGGCTAAGGATAAAAACGCTTAGCCTCAAACTACGGCATATCCTTACAGACCCCGGCGATGTGATCCGTGATCATTGTGCTTAAAAACGCAACCATGCCGCCGGAAAAAAAGATCATGCCGAGGATGGTAAAGCAGCTTAATACGATCGTACCCACGGCCGAGGGCGGCTCCTCAAGATTCCCCGGATCCAGCATGTACGAAAGGCTCCGCCACAGAATCCCCTTGAAGGTCAGACCGTTGTTTTCGGGCAGAAGGCGTACCGCGATCGTGGTGGAAAGGGATATCGCCAGATTGATAAGGACAAACACAAAGAGAAGATATCCCTTATAATTATTTTCTTTAATCTGCTGAAAACAGAGGCCCCGGTTTTTGTTTTTTTCGTACAATAATTTGGAGTACAGGATTTTTATTTAGGAGGTAAGCATTTATGAAAGCTGCTACAACACTGGTTATGCTGAATCCGGAGGATGTTGCGCTCGCTGCGCATCTGGCGCCGCCCGAGGTTCTTGCCAGGCTTCCGTAGCCGGTGAAAAGCAGACGGAGCAGGCAGCGGTAAATCGGCATATAAGGGGGGAAGCAGATGTCTTTAAATGCGAATGACAAAAAGGAATTAAAACGGGAGGCTTACAGCATCACCACCAGAGAAGAACAGCGGATGGCGATACAGCTGTCGAAGGACGGAAGCTCGATCGAGGAGAACCAGCGGAGCTTCTATGATGTGAATGCGGCACAGCAGGAGAATCTTAAGATCGTGAAGATGCTTCAGAATGCGGATGAGCTCCAGCTCTCAAAGGAAGCTCAGAGCGATATTAAGATCGCCGCTAGACGATATGCGAACTTCCTGTTTATGAATCTGGAAAAAGAGGGCGGAGAAAGCGACAGCCCTCTTATGGCAGGGATTAAATCAAAGCTTGCGATTTATGAAAAACTGCTCGACTTCAAAGCAACGGACAAAGACAGCATCTATGCAAGTGCCGAGTCTGCCTCCCGCAAGTGCCAGCAGATCCTTGACGACTGTGATACCTATCTTTCCCGGGGGAAATACTTTTTCTTATGGCGGCGGAAACGCTATGAGGATGTGAGCAGGCTGAGGGCACGCCTTGAAAACGAGAAGCAGATATTGGACCGGATGGGCGAGGTGGGGTATAAGAAGAAATACGATGACGTGCTTCAGACGGGAGACCGGCTCTCCGGGCTTTTGAATAAGCGCGCCCTGTCTGGAAGAATAAAACGGAAGACGATCCGGGACGAGAATGAGCCGCTGAAAAATAAAGCAATGAATGCTTCTTCGAGCTATGCGCAAAAAGAGGATAATATCAAAAAAGCGATCAGGAAAAGCGGGCTTTCGGCGGAATACAGTTTCATTAAGGCCGCATCCTCCATGGCCATACTGAACGGCTACACGAATGAGCAGGCCTTGGAATACTATGAAAGACTCATCAGAGACGAGAGTGATACTTCTATTACGGAGGAAGATAAGGAGAAAAAGATAAAGGATATAGAGAAGTACTTTGACTCCATACTTTCTTTTGACCTGAATACTTTAACGTTCGAAAAAACGGAGGACCTTTTCGGGGATAAATTCGAGAAGTGCTTCGCCTTATGCAACGCAGCCGTGTGCTTTGACCTTGTGCAGGGGGAGTATGATTCCCTGGTGAAGAAAGACGCAGGGGCGCAGGGAAAGTACACTCCGGAACAGGTTGCAGAGCTTCAGACAAAAACGGAATGCCTGAAGAAGGTTTCAATGGTCTATAAGAAGGTCATTAGCATCATGAAACGTGGCAACGGCCTGTACACAGACCTGAATGTCGTATGGACCACGAACTACCAGAGTCTCAAGCAGAAATTAGACCAGAATTTCGGCCCGGAGATAAACGCCCTGACGGAAAAGGAAAAAGAGGAAAGGGCCGTCGCAGAGGATCTCTGCGCCATCAGAGAGGCGCTGGAGGATGAGAAAACCGGAAAGCTTCTGTTTGGCAGGGAGATGGACATCAACGGCCTTTTCATGGCCGAATTCAAAAAGGTCTGTGACAGGACCGGACAGCTCCATTTGTATATGGAGAAGGAGACAGAGCTCGCTAAGGAAAAATACAAGACCGAAACAGAGGCTGACTACAGAAACAAGGAGGAAAAATGCAAAGAAGCAATCCAAAAGGAGAAGGAGAGAGCAGAAAACACAGAAGCCAAAAAGAAAGATCTCAAAGATAAAAAGGCGAAGGGGATCGAGGACGCGAAAAAATACCGGGAAGCACAGCTTAAAAGAGATAAGGAGGAGAACGATCAGGCGCTGAAGGACTATAACAATGCTCTGCTGAGCTCCAAATTTGCTCTTGTCGAGCTGAATAAGAAACAAAACCTTAACGACCCTGAAAAGGAGCTGGCCAGGACTCATCAGAGCAAAATCGCGCTCCTCGTTCACAACCGGCAGACCGATCAGAAGGTTTATGCCAGAAATTATGTGGACATGAATATCAAAAAGAAGGTGGGCTATGCGGTCATGAAGGATTTATCCGAATTCTACCCGATGATGGAAGCCCTGACTTCGGACGAAAAGGAGGTCGTGGACGAAAGGAAGGCCAAGAAGCAGTTTTCCGAAATGGTGGAAAAATACGGGAAATCGAAGGATGACCGGTTGAGCGTGCTGACAGAGCTTTCGGAGAAGCTGCTGCAGCATGCGGAGGGTCTGGATCTGAAAAAGCTTCTTTCCGAAGACATCGTCCAGAACATGGATCAATTCGAGACGATGGCCGGCATGGTACAGGGCATGAAGAGTCTCATGAAAAAGAATCCGGAATTTACGGGAAGCGAGGAATTTCAAAAGCAGTTCGCGAAGCTGTCCGCGGCCACGAATCTCTTCCGGGTCAAAAAGCAGCTCCTTCTGGATCCCGCATGGAAGGCCGCCCCGCCTGTTGACCTTACCGGGTATCCCGAGAAGAAGGAAGGCTTTGCCAAGGCCCATTTCCGCCGCATGCTGATGGTGGAAAGGGTGTTGGAGGAGAATTTTGTCAGACTGCATGCCCCTGAGCATATAAAGGAGCTGAAGCCCCTGAAAATCTCAGACAGCCCTATGGCAAAGGCGGATCTGCAATACGCCATGCGGCTGTCAAACGTGCCCGAGAATAAGGAGGAACGTGAAGAAGGACAGAAAAAGGAAAAGGAGAAGCTGCTTGCTCAATACGAAAAGCTGAAGGCGGAACGGGCCGAATTGGAGGCTTTGTATGAGAAAGAAACGAAAGCTTATGATAAACCCAGACTTCGCCAGAGGATCAAGGAAAAGAATGTGCTTTGCGAACATCTGGCAAAGAAGATGAAAAAGGAAATGGCAGAGGATCCTTCCGAAAGGATCGCCGATGCCCTTCGTCTCATCGAACAGGAGCGCTTCCGGGTTCCGATGGATTTCAATAACGTAGACTTTGACCATATTCCGGAGAAGAAGGAGGGGACGATAGAGGAAGCTATTGGCAGCTTTCTGGTCGATGGGCCGAAGGAGGTGGCGCCCCAAAGCTTAATGATGAAGAAAATGGGATATCAGAAGTTCAAAGAGTGGGTGGATGAGTACCGGGTAAAGCAGCTTAAAAAAGAGAGACTGGCCGGCAAAATCAAGGGACATGAAAACGGAAGCATTCCACAGCACATTATTTTTCAGGAGGACCTGGACAGACTCACCTATTACTTTTACGGAAGCTACCATTTCCACCGGACGGACGCGGAAATGCGGGAGCAGTACGAAGCACTGAACTTCGCTTACTCCAAGGATGCCTGGCTCTATGAGGAGGATCCGGAAGCCATCGCCTACATGGACGGCGAGATGAAGGAAATGATCTTCAGGATGCATAACCAGCAGGCAGACGTGGGGCGGAGGAACGCCTACGGCGGGGCTGCAAAACTCTATATGATGACGCCGGCGGACCGGCTCATGGCCGTCAATGTCTACCAGAAAATGGACATGCAGGCCGGAGCTAACGTTACCAATGTGGACACGGACGAGAATTACGCGGATTATCTGGAGTATCTGGATAAGAATGATACAGAAGGGTCCCTGGTTCTGGACGATGAGGGCACCAGGCTGAGTGGCAACTTAACCTACCTCCTGATGCCGGTAAACTCAGGTCTTGCCTACTTTGGAGTCAATGACATTCATATGCTCTCACCGGAAATGCAGCAGGAATATGATAAAATCCGTAATGATTATATAACAGAATACAAAAATAAGAATAATAATAAAAAGCCGTCAAAAGAAGAGATCTTCACAAATTTCCTGCTTAAATATCCGGAAGCATGGAATGACAAGAAATTCTTTTACAACAAGCCATTGAAGGACGAGACCGCCGAAGCGATGCGTAAGGGGAAATTAAAGATGGATGTGAACTCCCTTTGGAGCAAGGATGTGCCCGTGTCGCTCTTCCGACATGACTCCTTCGAACCGCTGACGAAGGAGCAGATTGACAATTATGAAAAAGAGTATGATAAACAGGGCTTCGGCAGCTTAAAGTCCTTCCTTCAGAACGCGAACAACGGCTTTCAGGACAAGAAACCGACTCAGATATTGAAGGAGAATGGCTGGACCGCATAAATAAAATCCCTTTTCACCATCCCCTTCCGTATGGTAAAATAGGAATGGTTCTTTTACAGTTCGTTGGTGAAGCATAGACCGGGATACAGGGTAAGTGGATTTATGAAGGACGAAAAAACGATCGGAAATGCAGCATTAGTCGAGGCAATCAGGGAACACGGGGCGTCAAAGGGCGTAGAACATATACCCTACGTAGCAGCGGAGATCATAAAGCGGATCAAAGAAAAAGGGACGCTCTTCGTTGCTTCAAAGGACCTTCCTTTCTTCTTTTCGGAGGAGCTTCAGGAGTGCTGGAGCATCGGTTTTACCAGTCGGGAGGAATGTGAGCTGGATTCATGCAGGGAATATACGGAAATATCCTGGGAAGAGCTGTTCCAGAGGATTATTGATGATCCCCTGCTCTCGGGTCTGCTTTTGAATCCTCATGGGGCCCGGTATCCGATTCCGCAGGAGCTTATGAAGGATATTTTGAGTGCAGAAGCGGACCCTACTGCCTGAACCGGTTTTAGGGATACCGCATAGGGCTGCAAAGGCCCGTGGGGCCTTTTTGTATGGGAAAAGCATGATTTTCGGATAATGTATACTTTGAGTGGTTGTTTTAAGGAGGAAAGTATGAGTATCAGAATCGGTATAAACGGATACGGCAATCTGGGAAGAGGTGTGGAGCTGGCGGTCAGGGAAAACTCTGACATGGAGCTTGCCGCTGTCTTTACAAGAAGAGACCCTTCTTCGGTAAAGATCCTTTCGCAGGATGCTCCGGTGGTGCGTGCGGATGAGCTTGAGGAATGGAAGGACAGGATCGATGTTATGATCCTATGCGGAGGAAGTGCAAAGGATCTTCCGGAGCAGACTCCGAAATGCGCCGGGCTGTTTAACTGCATCGACAGCTTCGACACACATGCCAGAATCCCGGAGCATTTTTCGAACGTAGATGCTGCTGCAAGGAAGGCCGGGAAGCTGTCGATCATCTCTGTGGGCTGGGATCCGGGGATGTTCTCTCTGATCCGGGCGTATGCCAATGCCATCCTTCCCGACGGAAAGGACTATACCTTCTGGGGAAAGGGCGTTTCTCAGGGCCATTCCGATGCGATCAGACGGGTCAACGGCGTAAAGAATGCGAAGCAGTATACGATACCGGTGGAGAGTGCGCTTGAAAGCGTGAGAAGGGGAGAGCAGCCTGAGCTTTCCACGAGACAGAAGCACACCAGGGAATGCTTTGTTGTCCCGGAGGAGGGCGCGGATCTTGCACAGATTGAGAAGGAAATAAAGGAGATGCCGAATTACTTCTCCGATTACGATACCACAGTCCATTTCATATCCGAGGAGGAGCTGCAGGAGAAGCACGCAGGCCTTGCTCATGGCGGGTTTGTTTTCCGCTCCGGACATACCGGAGAGAACAGGGAGCATAACCATATCCTCGAATTCAGCCTGAAGCTGGATTCTAATCCCGAGTTTACCACAAGCGTCCTCTGCGCCTATGCAAGGGCGGCATACAGATTAAATCAGGAGGGGGCCTCCGGAGCCAGGACGGTTCTGGATATCGCTCCGGCCTGTCTTTCTCCGATGAGTCCGGAGGAACTCAGGGCACATCTTTTGTAAATGCTTTTCTGTTTAAATTCAGAGCAGAGCCGGTGCCGGATGCGCCGGCCGGAAGGGGGAAAAGATGGATATTGAATACTTGCTCGGATTACAGTCGTTTCGTGAGGGCGTGGGCGGAGGCCTGACAGAGTTTCTTTCGAAAATGACGTGGTTTGGTGAGATGAACGTGGTTCTCATCTTCATTGCGCTGATCTATTGGTGTGTCCACAAGGAGACCGGTACCTATCTTCTGATGGGCTGGTCCGGGAACCGCGTAGTGAACGGGGTCATCAAGGTGGCCGGATGCGTTTACCGGCCGTGGATCAGGGACGCGCGTATTGCTCCGGAAGCCAATGCCCTGGCTACGGCTACAGGCTATTCCTTCCCCAGCGGCCATTCAATGAACGGAGCCTCTTTGTTTGGCGGGATGGCCATAAGAAAGGGGATAAAAACCGGCTTCCGCATTGTCTTATGGATCATGGTCGGGCTTGTGGCCTTCAGCAGAAACTTTTTGGGAGTGCATACCCCTCAGGATATTCTGGTGGGTACGATTGTCGGCGTTCTGGTCATGTTCCTGACAGGAAAGCTTTTATCGTGGATATCGGCCCATCCCGAAAAGGATCTGCCGGTCGCGATTATCGGAATCGCAATTGCCGTCGCTGCCGCCATATTTGCCGCGTTGAAGCCCTATCCGGCGGATTATGATGCGGCCGGTAATCTCCTGGTAGACGGCATGAAAATGGCAAATGATACCTTTAAGGCCGTGGGGTGGCTCAGCGCCTTTATGATCGGCTGGATCCTGGAACGGCGATTTGTCCGCTTCTCCGTAGAGGGGAGTCTTCAGAACAGGTTCTTCCGTCTGACCTGCGGGCTGCTTGGGCATTATGTTATCTCTCTGATAATCAACCCCCTGATCAAGGCGGCAGCGGCCGGCTTCGCGGGAACCGTGATTACCTGCTTTATCCAGATGTTTTATATTACGTTTTTGTTCCCGCTTGCTGTTGTGCTTGTTCAAAAGCGCAGGAAAACGGTTGAAGGATAGATAAAGAACGCCGCCGGATTCTTTCCGGCGGCGCTTTTTCTATAGGCTTCAGTTTTCCGGTCTGCTGCGCTTTCTATGCTCACTGATCGCGTTCAGTATCCGGGTTTCGTATTTTTTCTTCTCGATCTTGATCTGCGTCCACAGTCTGGCCAATTGCTTTTTGTGCGCGCACAGCTTTTCGTTGCAGTTCTTGCAGGCAAGATATTCGTTCGTATTTTCCGCGAACCGTTCCGGACATTTCCAGACGGTAATCTCCCAACGGACAAGCAGAAGCACCGAAAGCATCAGCAGGGACCAGGTATAGATCCCGGGGATAAAGAACAGCGGCGTAAACATCATCGCATAATCCCAGTTATAGATCCGGCAGGTACTGCAGCATTTGTTTTTCAGAAACCAGGACTGGAACGGGCAGAAAAACAGGATGCAGATAATGTCGCAGATGGAAAACACAAGGCTGATCAGCAGAAGGATCCCCTGATCGATGAGGCCTCCCATATACAACCCGCCGATGATACCGTTTAATACGATCCACACAAGCAAAACGAGAACCGTCGCGTGATTGTCATCGATCTTCGCCTCGGTCTGACCGCTGGGGATATAGTTGCGTCCGAACTGCTTCTGGCAGCCGTTGCTCTCCAGAGGGGACGGAAACATCCGCATGATCATTTCAAAGCAGAACACAACCCACACGATCACCAGCACGATCCATGTTTCCCCATTGCCGAGCTGCTGAAGCGAAACCTCGCCGTTGGTGGATCTTGTATAGATATACCAGAGCAGCGTGGCGACAAAAAGGGCGCTGCGCATGAACAGCTTTATATAGTGAAAAACAGAAACCTTTGTCACAGAATCACCTTCATTTCCTGATTTATCTTTTCCCTCGAAACATAATATCAATGTCATTAGCTTAAGCAAATATACATAGTGGCGGCGCTTTGGTAAGCCATCTCCCGGACTTAAGTGCGCGGGGGCCCGCAAAAAATCAGTCCTCCCGGAAAAGCATCGGTCCCCCCGTGCTCGGTCCGGGGCCCTCTTACTCGCGTTATGAGCAAGGTTTTGGGATTAAGTTAATGACATTGAACATAATATTCCTTGTTTTGCCTGTTCGCAATCCCAAATTTGAGAAAAAGGAGTATAATATATTATACCACATCATGTAAATACCCCATGGATCCTGTTTCGCAGGAAGGGATATAAAGGTTACTGACATTGCGGTGTGAACAGTAACGTAAAAAGCCTGAATTCGGACGGGGATGAGGGAAAAAGCGTAAAAACATACACATCGGTGATCGGTGGGAGGCATCAGACTTGGAAGTAAGGGTATTGACAGAGGAAACGCTCTCATATTTTGAGAACTATGTTCCCGAGGATATCGCGGAAAACATAGGCAGACTCTATTATCGCGGATATCTGACGGTCGAGGGGCCGGAGGAAACAGGGGGCATCGTATGGAAGGAGACGCCCGCTTCGGCCCCTTCCGGTCCGGCCTGCCATATCGTCTGGTTCCGGGCGCAGGAGGAGGAAGCCGGAGGGCTTCTCCTTTCGGTCTGCCGGGACAGTATCCGGCATAATTCCGTAAAAAAAATCAAGGTCAGTCTGCCGGCAAAAACAAGCCATAGAGAAAAGGAACTCCTGGAGGCGGCCGGCTTTGAGATGGCCCTGATGGAGGCGGACGAGGCCGTTGCCCCGATCTCGGATTTTCTGGAGATCGGCTTTATGAAGAAAAACAGGACCTTTGATACGATCAGACCCCTCCGGTCGGCAACGCATAGTGAATATGTTCAGGCCATAAAGCGGATGACCAGGCATGGATACTTCGGGCGCTGCGAGGATCTGAATTATCTGCCCAAGGCCTTTTTCGAAAACAATGTTTCCTGTTTTTGTGAAGAGAACGGGGGTATCAACGGACTGCTTTTATGCCATAAAAAGCCCTCCGGGAGAATGGAAATAGAACTTCTGGCAGCAGTGGGAGCGGATTATCAGAAGCTCATTCTGGGGATGATCAATCAGGCGCTGAAAAGCGCTGCGGCGCTCTATCCTCCGGAAACGGAGATCATCATTGACCGGCATAACCTCGCGACCCTGGCCCTGGGAGAAAAGCTTGTTCCGGGCAGGCTCGGAATGCCGATCTACCTCGGAGAAAGAACGGAAGCCGGGAGAAATACTGAAGAAGAATGAATTTAAAAGAACAAATAACAACAACAGGAAAGAGACAGGTGAGATTATGGATGAAAACAACGTAATGGAAAATGAGCTTCTTTCTTCTTTGGAGGAAGCAGCGGAATGCTTCCGTGAGGAGGGGATCGAAACGGCCTTTACGGTCGGCCCGTACGGGGAACCAGGCATCCTTCTGCTCCGCCCGAAGGAGGATCTTACGATATCCTGCGAACTTGCGGAAACAGAGGAGGGAGAGGAGCTCTATATATACCGGGTAGGTGCCTTCGGGAACCGCATATGGAGGTTTCCGGCGCTCAATCCGCCGAAGGAGCTTCCGGCCTTTCCGTTCCTTCCCAGGATTTATGACGCGCTTCGGTTTGGCATGGAGGAAAACGTATGGGATGAGGATCTGCCTTTCTATTTTGCCAGAACCAGGATCGGGGGTCTGGCGGAAATCCTCTTCTCTCTGGGCTTTGAGGTAAGCCTTTCCGATGCCGCGGAGGAGGGAGACAGCGGGATCGTGCCGGCTCTTTTCGTCCGCGAGGGAGAGGAGGAGCTGGTCTTTTCCTATCGGTGTATTTTCACAGAGGATCAGCTCTCTGTACTCCGGATCGAATGCGGGGAGGACAGAGCCTATCTTCCGGAGGTCGGAGGACTTCCCGATGCGTCCCAATATGCCCTGCTCCTGCCGCAGGTATTTGAGCAGGAAATCAATGAGCAGCAGCTTCAGTCAGATAGAAACCGGCGTTTATAGAGGAGAAGAATAATGGAAGACCAGCTTCAGATAAACCAGAATATCCAGATAAACCAAAATCTTCAGATAAACAGCAATAATAACGATAACGAGCTGCAGGGAGGGCCAATCCAGCAGCCGAATCTCATGCAGCAGCAGGAGGCGGATCCGATCGCTGCCGCTTCCCGCGCCGTGCTGACAGACCGGAGCCGGAGCGAGGACAGCTTTACGATGCAGACCATCAAGGACGGGATCCGGAGGCTCTCGGAAATCCGAAACGGGGATGCGGATCCCGCGGATCTGCTGCGTCAATATGACTGGCTGATCTATATCGGGGAAGAAAAGTATCTGGCCACCCGGAGAAAGGACAGCTCTTATTCCGCGCGGCATCAAAAGGTCCGAAATCTGATCAATTTATGCAAACAGGACAGGACAAGGATCCTGCAGAATAACCCCGAGGCTGCTCAGATCGGACGCATGAAGGCAGAACGGAGGGGAAACCGGGACGCGGAAAGAAGAGTGGAGGCCGAGCATTCCACCCTCAGAAGGCACGCCCAGAACCTGAAAACGCGCCTTCTGGCCTTCCAGCCGACAGAGGTGCAGGAGTTTACGGCAGAGCTCGATCAGCTCCTCCGTGCCTATGGAAAGCTGATCAAGGATTATGAGAGCATCGCGAACAGTATCTGCATCCGAAGATCCGCAAAGGAAGCCCGCCGCGATGCAAGAAGGATCCTCCGGCAGCTTCAGGCGGAAAGAGAGTATATCTCTACCCAATACTCTTATGACAAAAGGACGGCGGAACGATTCCAGCGCTGGGGCGAGCCCTTTGCGGAACCGGAGCCGGTCAAGCTTACCCAGGAAGAGCTCGCAAGCTCGCAGTCGGTATTTCAGACAGAGAAAAAGGGGCAGGAAACCACCCAGCTTTTTGTCACTCTTTTCGGTGTTGGAGATTACTATATGCACCAGGAAAAAGCGGAGTGCAACGGCGAACAGGGCTGGGTGGTGCCAAAGTATATGAGCCTGAATCAGGCATTGGAGCAGGCGGATGAAACAGGGCTGCAGCTCGTCTATTCCCCCAAAGCGATTGAGGCGCTGGAGACGATCCAGATCATGGATCTTATTATGGGAAGGAATAAACGGACAGACGAGGAATTTGCGGTCACGACCTCGATGATGTTCAGAGAAAATGTCGAATACATCAGCATTGATACGATCCAGGTGTATGACATGAGCACCTCCTTCGGTACGGAAAGCTTTGACGCGCTGAACACGAAGAGAGAAGGCGAGAATGTGACCAAACTGGTAAAGGATGACGAAACGCTTGCCCTGGGATGTTATGACCGTACAGTAACGGACCGAATTCTGCAGATGAATCCGGAAAAGGTGCGTTCCTATTTCCGAAATGCCGGTCTGCCGAATCCGGAGCTGGATGCCTTCATGGGACGTTTTCAGAAGGTGCAGACTGCCCTGAGGAATGACAGGCATAGGGGACGCAACAAAAGCAGGAGACAGTATAATACGTTGAAGTCGATCCTGAAAACCGCCGAAGCCCGGCAAGATGCAGCCACATACCTTAAGGTGGAAGCCAAGCTGGAAGAGCATCTGACAACAGAGGCCCTTGAAATGGCATCCTGGGGCTACGCCAGGCGCTCTTTTATCCGGGACCAGGGGAATCTGAATGAAGGCTCCATGACAAATGTGAATCGGAATATCGATGCGGAACTGAACAGCGAGAAGCGAATGGTACTCTTTAAAACCGCCTTGAAGGAAATGATCGACGAGGACAGGAGAGGAGGATTCGGCGCGGAAGGAATACCTGAGGCTACCATTGAGGTACACAACGCGCTGGAGGCCTATGCCAATATGCTCCAGAGGGGACAGGACGCCAAGAAGCTCATGCAGACGAAGCCGTTTCGAGAGGTCTTCCAGGAACACGAACCGGAAAGGTTTCACACTCTGTATACTTCAGAAGCAGCAAACGGAGGTACACAGGAACAGATCAACGCGCGTATCGAGGAGCGGCTTCGAAATCAATTCCACTCGATGCACGAATACCTTCTGGGGAGGGAGGCAGACAGCCTGGAAAGGGCCAGAAGACTCATCAACGAACGGATCGATAACCTGAAAGCACAGGAAAACCTTACCGATGCCCAAAAAAAAGAGCTTAACCGTATGGTAAGCTATAATGTCTGGCTGACAAACAACATGGTCGGTTCCCTCGAAGTGCCGGAGGGAACGCGCGTAAGGGAAATATCGGATGAAAGGACCGTTTATACGAATTGGAATGACCGTAAGACCGCCCCTCTCTTTTCGCATCCCCCCTGCATCTCGGATGTTAATCAGGGGGCCGTGGGAGATTGTTATTTCATCGCGACGCTGGCAGCGGTGGTCGATAAGGATCCGGAATTTATCCTGAACCACATGAAGGACAACGGAGACGGAACCGTTACGGTAAAGTTCTATAAACCCAACGGAAGAGGGGCGGAGCCTGTTTATGTAAAGGTGGCCAAGACCGTACCTTTGGGAGCCGTGGATGAAACGCGGATCATAACGAATGCCGGAGCGCTCGGAGCTCTCTGGGTGCAGCTTTACGAGAAGGCGTTTCTGGTTTCCGGGTTGATAACGGATCGCGAAAAAAAGAAGAGCAAATACAATTTTGAGGACATCAAAGGCGGAAGCTCCCAAAATGCGCTTATGTGGATCACGGGGAAGAAGGCGGCCCAGATCGATCATCAGTTCAATGGCAGGCCGGGTACTATGGACAGGATCGCTACAACTACTCCGGACAACTGGTTCACGATGAGGGACAACGGAGTGCGGGAGTATTCGGATCTGTTCAAGCAAAAGGCGGCAGAGATGCTGAGATTCCTGCAAAACGGTATCGCACAGGGGAAAACCATGGTCGGCGGCACCTGGAACTCCTTCCCCGGGTATGTGGGTTTGGGAGACTTCGGAGAACAAACGCGCAGGGGTCTGATGGCCATGCATGAGTATTCGATCCTCGGATTGGAAAAGCACGGCGGGAGAGACTATGTCGTGATCCGAAATCCCTGGGGAAGAGGGGTCGTGGATACCGTGGAAAACGAAAGGACCCATAAAACCGTGATCCGGGGAAACAAAGACCGTTTGGGCGCCTTTTTGCTGGATATCTATACCTTTACGGAGCATTTCAGCGATGTCTCAGCGGCATAGGAGCCGGCTCAGTAGCTTTCGAGGAAGTGATGGCGGATTCCGTCCTTTTTGTAGGCGATCACGGTACTTAGGTTTACATTTTCAACGGCCTTGAAAATGTTGGCTTCCACATAGGGATTGTCCTTTTTCAGCGCGGCGATCAGCTTTTTGGTTTCCAACCGCTTGGACGGGGTCGTCCCGTCCTCGTGGAAGGACGAGCAGGTATCTGTGAAATGGCAGGCGCATTGAAGAAAATGCAGATCGTTATAGTCCCGCCATGCACAGATATCTTCCTCTCTTACCAGATACATGGGCCGGATCAGCTCCATTCCCTCAAAATTCGTACTGTGGAGCTTCGGCATCATGGTCTGGATCTGCGCGCCGTACAGCATCCCCATCAGGATGGTCTCGATCACATCGTCATAGTGATGCCCCAGGGCGATCTTGTTGCAGCCGAGCTCCTTTGCCTTGCTGTAAAGATGGCCCCTCCGCATCCTGGCACAGAGATAACACGGGTTCTTCTCGATGTTATCCACCGCGTCAAAGATGGAGCTTTCAAATATCGTAACAGGGATATCGAGCGCTCCGGCGTTGCTTTCGATCAACGCCCGGTTCTCCTTATGGTATCCGGGGTCCATGACGAGGAAGGTCAGGTCAAAGCGGCATTGTCTGTGCTTCCGGATCTCCTGAAAGAGCTTCGCCATAAGCATCGAATCCTTCCCGCCGGAAATACAGACAGCGATATGGTCCCCCTCCTCGATCAGCCGGTAGGTCTTACAGGCCCTGGCAAACGGAGTAAAAAGCTGTTTATGATATTTTTTTCGGATACTCGCTTCGGCCCTGTCTTTTTTATCCATAGTTCTTTTCCTCATCTGACGCAGAATCTCCTGTCATTATAAGCTCCCTGCGTCGAAAAAGAAAGAGCCGGGCGAATAAGAGTACTGTTTACAGATTGTGAGTCGGAGGTGTTATGACGGATAAAATTGTGAGAAAGCATATTCTGGTCTATGGCCGGGTGCAGGGAGTCGGCTTCCGCTATCGTGCCTCCCATGCGGCACGCTCCTTCGGGCTTACCGGGTGGGTCAGAAACAACCCGGACGGAACGGTCGAGATGGAGCTGCAGGGCGAGGAGGAGCTGATCCGGCGGATGGAGCCTGCGCTTATGGACGGGACCTGGATCCGTATTCAGGAATGGAGAGAGACGGACCTGCCGGTGGATGAGGATGAGCGGGGATTTTCTGTGAGAGGATAGGGCTGATATGGGTGTGAATTATGGATTGATGAAGGAACAGATAAGCGCATTTGCCGAAACGGATCCCTGGTATCTGCCGCTTTTATCGAACGCGGCGGCGGTTTTGTACCATGCCCTGCCGGAAATTAACTGGGCGGGGTTTTATCTTCTGCATCAGGGGAGGCTGGTACTCGGGCCGTTTCAGGGGAAGCCGGCCTGTATCCACATCGCGCCGGGCAGGGGCGTCTGCGGTACGGCGGTGCAGGAGAGGAGGGCGCTCAGGGTGGCGGATGTCCATCAGTTTCCGGGCCATATCGCCTGTGACAGCGCCAGCCGTTCGGAGATCGTACTTCCGCTGGAAAAGGACGGGGAGATCTTCGGGGTGCTGGATATCGACAGCCCGGTGCCGGACCGGTTTTCGGAGGAGGACGAGGAAGGACTGAAGGAAACGGCGCGGCGGATCAGCGAGCTGATTGTGATGGAGGAAACGGTAAGCGGCGCGGTCTGAAAGGCCTGGCGTGCAGTCTGGAATGGAAGGGGAAAACGGTATGCAGTGCGATCATTGTGCGAATTATGAATATGATGACGAGGACGAAGCCTGGTACTGCGGGGTGAACATGGACGAGGACGACTACTACCGCTTTCTGTCCGGCGGAAAAAAGGAGTGCCCGTTTTACCGGAACGATGATGAGTACGAGGTCGTCAGGCATCAGATGTAAAATACGGCCGGCGGTAATTTGACGCATGAAGGACAGAAGGGGGGGCGCATAACGGGTTATGAAGAAAGAAGACAAGACGAATGTAATGCGGGTTCTGGACGCGAAAAAGATCAGCTATACAAGCCATTCCTATGAACCGGATCCGGCTCTGACCGGAGAAGAGATCGCGGGGATTTTGGGAGAAAACCCGGATAAGGTCTTTAAAACGCTTGTGACGCAGGGAAAGTCCGGGCAGTATTATGTTTTTGTGGTTCCGGTGAAGGCGGAGCTGGACCTGAAGAAGGCGGCAAAGGCCTCCGGGGAAAAATCGGTGGGTATGATAAAACAAAAGGAACTGCTTTCTCTTACCGGATACGTCCATGGCGGATGTTCTCCGATAGGGATGAAAAAGCAGTTCCCGACGTTTATTCACGAGTCGGCAGAGGCCCTGGACCGGATCTTTGTCAGTGCGGGGAGGGTCGGATACCAGATCGAGCTGGATCCTGCTGAATTGATCCGGGTGGCCGCTTGCAGGCCCGCAGATATTGTCTGACGGTTCTTAAGCCATAACAAAGATCGTTTTGCCGGCCATATGGATCGCGGATTTCCTCGCTCCGTTGAGGAGGATCTTCCTTCCGCAGTTCTGACAATAGCACACACCTTCCCGGCGGTGATCATTTCTGATATTCAAATCGGAGTAACATGTGGGGCATAACGGTTTCTGCATGATTTTCTCCTCCTTTCTCTCTCGATATATTGATATATACGAAATCTGAAATACTAAGAGTGGTGTTTTTGTGAAAAAAGGCGGTTTCGACAAAATGCCGCACAGGAGATTGTACATTTTGCCGAATGGAGATGGATTTTTGATTTCCGCCAACTGTGAACAGTAACGCTCGGACGAAAATAGGGCATAACGGCAGAACGTATGTTTGACAAGATGAAAAAAATGGCTACAATGGATAGGGAATGCAGAAAGGAGAAGCCATGGACAGAAAACAGATCATCGAAATCCTTGAGAAAAAGGGCTTTCAGGCCCATGTCGAAAACCATATTCTGATGATAAGCTATTTCGGATCGGAGATGCCGCTGAAGGAGGTAAAGGCTATTCTGCAGGAAAACGGATATATGGCCTCGTTCGGCCTGATAAGATCTAAGAGCATGACACAATACCAGCCGGAGCCGGAAAATATCGCAAAGGCGGTATAAAACGAATAACGAGGGAGAATTATGGGACTGTTTTCAGGAAAAAGAAAAAAGGATGAGATCAAAAGCGTTACCGGCTTCGTGCTGCTTTCGAAGCCGCAATGGGACCGCTATCTTTTTTGCGCGGACTTCCAGTCGGACTGGGGGATCGACCTTGACGCGGGGAAGGTGATCGGGCTGGAGGGTGAGGATGTGGTAAAGGCGAGGCTCGGTTCGGTGAACCTGACCGTGACCTTTATGGACTTTCCGCTGAAAAATGAAGAGCTTCCGATCCGGACGGACCACGCGGCGCATATCATTGTGCTGGCCGACGGGGAGGGCGAGCTTGAAAAAATCCGCGACCAGGCGCTGCAGAGCCTTATGAAGCAGGAGGCGGCGCTGGAGAAGGTAAGCTGAAATTCCGAGGGCGGGCTGTTTTATCGGCCCGCCCTCAGTAATATGTTTTAACCATGAAGCGGCGGAAAGGCCTTGATCGCCTCTGCCAGCTCTTCCATGTGTCCGGCGTAGCAGTGGTCCGCATCTGGGATCATGACCAGCTCGGCATTGCTGTACAGCTCCTTTGCCTTCTTTGCATAGGCGCTTGGAACCACATCATCTGCCTCTCCCTGTACGATCAGAACAGGACCCTTATATCTTTCGATTTCATCCTCCACATGGATCGTCCGGGCGGTCCGGACATAGTTTGCGGAAATCTCCCAGCCGTCTGCGGATACGATCGTCTCCGGAACATGCAGGGGATCGTAGGAGCTGTGGAGGATACAGCCGTTTCTGGCAGTATCCGGGATCATCCATGCCGGGGACAGGGGAAGGATCGCCTTAAAAACATCATAGCACATCCCGCCGACCAGCATCGTAAGAAGCCCTCCCTGAGAATGACCGCATAGATAGAGGTCCGTAACAAAGTCCAGGGACCTTGCGTAATCGACAACAGAAAGCGCGTTGGTTACCCACTTATAAAGCGTATGCTCCCGAAACGTACCGCCGCTTCCTCCGTGTCCGTACATCTCCGCGCGGAGTACGGAAATCCCCAGTTCATTCAGGGCCCTTTGCGCCGTGATCAGATGCTCTTCCTCCATATTTCCGGTAAAACCATGGATCAGGATACAAAGGGGACCCGGCTTTTCGCCGTTTACGCGGTCAAGCTTGGCATGCAGCGAAATTCCGTCGCAGTCGATCGAAAATTCGGTCTGCTCAGTTAATTCATTTGTTTTTTCTTCCATAATTAATAACCTTTATCCGTGTTTCCTTAGGGAAACGCTGATTAAAGCGTTTCCCGCGCGAAATTCGCAGCGCGAAGCGCTTTCCTCTGCGAATTTCTGCGGTTCTGCCCTGCGGGTACATCCAAGCGGAGCGTTCTAAGGAAATGCTGATTTAATCAGCATTTCCTTAGAGAGCGGCGATGACCTCTACCTCGCAGATCGCTCCCTTCGGGAGCGTCGCAACGCCGACACAGGATCTGGCCGGTTTTCCGGTAAAGTATCTGGCGTATACCTCGTTGAAGGCGGAAAAATCATTCATGTCCGTAAGAAAGCATAAGGTTTTGACCGCGTTTTCCGGCTTTGTTCCGGCCTCCTCGAGAATGGCAGACAGATTTTTCATAACCTGCTCGGCCTGCTCCTCGATCGTTTTTCCGACCAACTCGCCGGAGACGGGATCCAGGGCGATCTGGCCCGAGGTATAAACCATGCCGTTGATCACAAAGGCCTGAGAATACGGGCCGACTGCCGCGGGTGCCTTTTCCGTATGAATCTTTTTTGCTTCCATTTTTCTCCTCCTGTCTGGAAAATATTTTATTAATACTTAATCTGTGGCGGAATGCATTTCTCCAGCTCTTCCCTGGGAATGGTCAGGAAGATATCCGCGAGCTCCTTGTCCAACTGGGTACCGGCGACCTCGGAAATGATCCGGACCGCGTCCTCATGTGTGCGCGGAGGCTTATAGGATCTTCGCATCGTAATGGCCGAGTAGGTATCCGCGATCGCGAGGATCTTTGCCGGGAGCGGGATCTCCTCGCTCTTCAGCCTGTAATATCCTTTTCCGTCCACCCTTTCGTGGTGGTACATGATCCAGTCGGAAATGGTCGAGAAGGTGGCCAGGGGCTGGAGAATCTTCACGCCCACCTTCGGATGGGTGCGCATAATGTTCCACTCCTCATCGGTCAGCTTTGCGGGCTTGTTCAGGATCGCCTCCGGGACACCGAGCTTCCCGACGTCATGCATGAGCGCCGCGTACTCCAGGCTGACGGGGTTTATCTCTTTTTTTATGTGGGCCGGAAGGTACTGATAAAAAAGCATCGTGACCGCCTGCACATGCAGGCTGTGGCCGTTCAGATTGGGGTCCCGCGCGTCAATGACACCGACCAGAACCTCCGCAATATCGATACTTCTCTTCTTCACGGTTTCCAGAAGGCCGAACATGAGCGTCAGAACGATCATGACAAAAATACTTCCGCCGAACAGGATCATCGCCATCATGATATCCGGCTTGGAGATGATCGCGATGAAAAGATAGCCGATCAGAAAAAAGACCAGAAGAACCAGGGCCAGACTTTCCCGGAATCTGTCCCTGCGGCTTCCTGAGGACAAAACGTCGTGGGTGGTGCGCAGGAAGTGGATATATCTTAATATATTAGTAACCATCACAACGGATCCGGCGATGATCAGAACCAGCTTAAAAAATTCCATCGATTTTCCTTTTCACAGCCATTTCTTTTTCTTGAAGAAGAACAGACTTCCTACGGCGATCACAACACATACCAGGATCACTACCGGATATCCCCACTGCCATTCCAGCTCCGGCATGTATTTAAAGTTCATTCCGTACCAGCCGACGATCAGGGTCAGCGGCATGAAGATCGTCGTCACCACCGTAAGAACGGTCATGATCCGGTTCTGCTTGATGTCGATATGCGCCTGGTACAGATCCCGAAGCTGCATGGTATAGTCCCTCAGGGACGTCGAGTTGTCGTGAAGCCTTGCGATGCGGTTTAAAAACAGCTTGTAGTATCTCAGGTTTTCGTGCTTGAAGAAGTTGTTCTCGTTTTCCTCAAGCTCCTGCGCCAGATCCATGAGCTGCTCGTAATGGATACGCAGGTTCCGGATCCCGTTTCGGATCTCGATCATGCGGCTGGAGGGGAACTTCTCGCCTCCTTCCATGATCATTTTTTCGATCGCGTCCAGCTCACATTCGTACTGCTCCATCAGACGGAGGTCATCGATCACGATCTGATCCAGGAAATCGTAGATGAACCGCTCCAGACTCGGAAGCTTCCAGCGTTTTGTAAGCTGGATCTTCCGGACGATCTCCATGGCCTTGCCGCTGTCATCGATAAAAACGATGCCTTTTTCGTCCAGCGCAAAGGCGAATTTGTCGTCCTCCTCTGTAAAGTCCATGCGGTTTGGGATGGAAAAGGATCCTGTCAGCGAATCGTAGTTCACCTCCGCCTTGGTGGTGTAGATCTCGGAGATGTTCTGGTCCAGATCGATCCCCATTTCGAAGCTGTCGCGGTTTTGGCTCCACTCGTCAAAGGACATGATCGCGACATACTGACGGTCCGCGGTCCGCAGCTCTTCCGCGGATACCTCCTGCAATGATTCTCCTATCGTAAAAAACATTTCATCCCTCTTTTTTGAAAAGACATAGAAGCTTATTACCTCATTTTTATCATTTCTCAGATGATAAAGCAATATTTTCACGCGTCCGTTTGCCAAACGGCTGATTTTGTGTAAAATAGAGTCTATGTCAAAACGGGAAAAACAAAAACCAATTATAGCGTTATTTATTCAGACAGTCCTTTTGACGGTGGCCTTTACCGTGGCGCAGA